>CAZVDJ010000643.1:0-3152 GCA_964626245.1 uncultured Gemmatimonadaceae bacterium | reverse complement strand
CCCCCCCCCCCCGCCCCGCCCCCCCCCCCGACCCGCTGATCGTGTTCGTCGCGGTGTTGGAGCCGATCCAGGCGCTGGTGATGCTCACGCCGGGCGCGAAGATGTCGGAGCAGGTGCCGAAGTCGGAGAAGGAGGCGCGGGCGTCGTTGCTGGCCGAGGCGTTGGTGCTGATGACGCCGGCGGTGACACCGCGACGCGCGGGCGAGAAGTTGCACGCGTTGGCGTTGTTGTTCCCGGACGCGATGGCGAAGGTGACGCCGTTGGCCGCCAGTTTATCGGTGGCGGCGTCGGCGCTGGTGTTGATGCCGCCGCCGAGCGAAGCGTTGGCCACGGCCGGGGTGATCTTGTTGGCGATGATCCAGTTGATGCCCGAGATGTACCAGGTCCACTGACCGCTGCCAGCATTGTCGAGCACGCGAACCGGGTGAACGGTGGCCAGCTTGGCGAGTCCGTAGACGGTCCCGGCGACGGTGCCGGCGACGTGCGTGCCGTGGCCGTTGCCGTCATTCGTGCCGCCGGTGCCGCCGGCGAAGTTCGCGCCATTCCCCACACGTCCCGTGAACTCGGTGTGCGTGGCGTTGAGCCCGGTGTCGATGATGTAGGCGTGTACGCCGGCGCCGCTGTTCGGATAGGTATAGCTGTTGTCGAGCGGGAGGTTGCGCTGGTCGACGCGATCCTGACCCCAGGAGCCGACCGGGGACTGCGTGGCGACGGCGTTCATGATGCCGTCCTGCTCGATGTACTGGACATCGGCGCGCTGGCGCAGCGCGGTGAGCGCTTCAGGCGTCAGTCGGGCGGAGAAGCCGTTGAGGGCGCGATCCCAGCGCGCGAGGACGACACCGCCGGCGGACTGCGCCGCAGCGACCGCGTCTCCCTGCGCTCGCAGGTCGCCCATGTCGCGCATGACGACGATGTACTCGTTCGGTACGACCTGCGAAGTGATCGAACCCGCGGGCGAGAGGAGCGGCGCGAGGCGGGCTGCCCCGGTGGGGGCATTCGCGTCGGAACAGGCGGATACCGCCAGGGCGAGTCCAACGACGGTGCCGAGCTTCTTGATCACAAGACCTCCGAGTGGGGGGAGTACTGCCGACTGGATGCGTGCCGGGGCGGTCGTCCGTCGTCGAGCCTGACGTCGCGCGCCTGACGAGTATCGTTAGGTCCGCGACCACATGGCCCGCCACGCTGGGGCGACCGCGCATTTCCCGGGATGGGGGGCGCGGCTATCCTACCGATGCCCAATCGATCCGTCAACTCGGAGCAACACCAGTCGCTCGGCTCGGGCAACTCATGCCGCATCTCGATGCGATTTTGTTGCATGGATCACCAAAAAGTGCGGCGCGAACGCCACGCCCCAACGCATTTCTGCAGGTTCCTTTGCGGTTCGTTAGCGCGGGGCCCGCCGGCAAGCGAGCGCATGCGCTGATGCGCGCGAGCTGTCGCGAGTACCGTGTCGCCAACTCCGTGACGCGGACCTCGCCACGCGACGACGTGACGCCGAGCACAGGATCCTGGCGATCTCGTGCGCCACGGCCGCGGGGGATCGCGGTTCACGAGAAGTTCCCGGGGCGGTCGATACTCATTGGCGAGACCTCATACCGCGGTCGCGTCCCACCCGCGCCGTCTCCGCTGGGCGACCGCTCCGTCCCTGTTCAATCCCCGCTCCATCCCCGCTCCGTCCCCGCTCCGTCCTCGCACCGCTCCGGACCATGCTCGGCGACCTCTTCAAGCGCTTCCGTTCAGCACCCACCGCGCCAGTTGCAGCTGCCGAGCGCCGGACCGCGCCCGAGCCGGCGCGCGCTGTCGCAATCGATCGCGGGTCCGCCGACTCGGCGGGTGACGCGTCGGGCGGGGCGCCGCCGCGGCATGCCGCCCCCATGGCGCGCGAGTCGGATGCGCGGGAGATGCAGGGGTGGCTCGAGCTCGACGTGCGCACGCGCGTGGCCGAACTGCACAACGTGCTGGGTCGCCAGGAGCGCGCGACCGATGCGCCGCGATTCCTCGAGTCACTGCTCGCATCGTTCGAGGCGATCGTGCGGCAGCCTCCGCTCGCCGCGCAGCGCGCTCTGTCGATCTCGCGCGACCCCAATGCGGCCGCCAACCGCCTCGTGACGCTCGTCGAGGGCGATCCCGGACTCGGGCAGGCGCTCCTGCGTTACGCGAACTCGGCGTACTACGCCACGGGTGGGGGGCGCGTGGTGTCGCTGCACGGGGCCGTGCAACGCGTGGGCACGTCGGGCGTGCACAACGTCGTGCTGCGCACGATGGTCGACGGCATGCTCTGCCGTCCGGGGAGTGCGTACCAGGAGCTCGTGAACCAGAGCTGGCAGCACATGGTGCGCGTGGCGCCCATCGCCCGTTCGCTGGCGCCGGCCTTTGGCGCCTCGCCCGACGAGTCGTACGCGCTGGGGCTGCTGCACGACGTGGGGAAGCTGGTGATCTTCGACCGGCTGGGTGAGCTGCGCAGCACGCTGCGGCGTGAGGTGGCCTTCCCCCGACCCATTCTCTCCGTCGTCCTTCGCTCGCTGCACGAGCCGCTGGGGGCGCTGGCCGCGCTGCAGTGGGGGCTTGGCGCCGGGGTGGCGCATGCCATCGGCGGTCACCATCGCTCGCCCGTGCCGGAGATCCACGACCCGCGCGGCGAACTCCTCTTCATCTCGGAGCGCGTCGACCTGGCGCACGTGCGCGGCGCCCCGATCGACCTGGACGGCTGGTGGCGCGACGGCGCCCTGATCACCTCGCAGGAGGCGGTGGCTCGCGCGATGGTGCGGGTGGTCGAGGAGCAGGCAGCGGCAGCCGGCGCCTAGCCCGAGGGGTCAGGACGCGCAGCCGAACGGTTGCGTCAGGCCACCGAAGCCGCGCGCATCAGGTGACGAGGACCGGGCGCGGGGGCATCGTCCCCTCGTGGTCGGCGTGCACCGTGCGATCGCGCGCCCAGGCCCGAAGCTGCTGCAGCGCCTCGGCCATGGTGCGGGAGAGCGGGCGCGTGGCCCCCAGCTCGTGCAGGACGCGCTCGTGCGTGACGGTGCTGCCGCGACTGAACGCATCGAACTGTGCCGAGACGATGGCCTGTTCGATTTCGGCACCGCTGAATCCCTCGGCGGCGGTGACCAGGGCATCGAGCCCGAATTGCGATGGGTCGGCGCCGCGACGGC
>CAZVDJ010000642.1:0-3164 GCA_964626245.1 uncultured Gemmatimonadaceae bacterium | reverse complement strand
GGCGGCGGCCGTTGCGTCAGGGCGTCCGGTCGAGGATCGAGAAGCCGTAGACCATGTCGACCTTGAGGCGCGTCACCGACCCGCCCGCGCGCGCGAAGGTCAGCCGCTGTCCTTCCAGCGCCCAGGTGTCATTGCCGACGTATCGCAGCTCGCCCGGCTTGGGGTTGGGCCCCGCCATCACCGTGGCGGTGAGCTTGTTCCCGTCAGGCGCAACCTTGATGGTCAGGTCCATCCCGCGTCCCACGCCGGCGTAGGTGCCCGCCAGCTCGGCCAGCGACCCGGTGTAGGGTTGTGTCGCGAGCGCCTTCTTGCCCAGCACGCGGTCGGCGATGGCGGCCACCACCGGGTCCGCGGGGAGCCCGGTCGAGTTGGAGAGGACGACGATCACGGCGTCGTCGTCGGGAAAGAAGTATGACGCGGAGAGGAAGCCGTTGATCCCGCCGCCATGCTCGATGACCCGGTGACCGTTGAGGTCGTGCATTGCGATCCCGAGCCCGTAGCGCAGCCGGGTCCCGTCATTGAGCGACTGCGGCGCGATGAGCTCCTGGTACGAGGACGCCGGGAGGACCTTGCCGCCGTGCAGGGCGCGGTTCCACGTGACCAGGTCGGCCGCCGACGCGCACAGCGAACCGGCGGCGTACGGATAGACGTGCCGCAGGAACCCCTGCTTCTGCAGGCCGTTCGGCCCCATGTCGTAGCCCTTCACCTTCCCCTTGATGATGCGCGACTCGGAGCAGTAGTACGAGTCCTTCATCCCCAGCGGCTCGAACATCCGTGCGTGCACGAAGTCCGCGTACGACTTGCCCGACAGCTTCTCGATGATGAGCCCGGCCAGGAAGTACGCGGAGTTGTTGTAGATCTCGCGTTCGCCGGGCTCGAAGTTGAACGGCTCCTTGGCGAAGAGCGCGACGAGCGAGTCCTTGGGAAGGTCGCGCACCATCATGGGCCCGAACTGCTTGAGCTCGGTGTAGCCCTTGATCCCCGATGTGTGGTTGAGCAGCTGCCGCACGGTGATGCGTCGCCCGCCCGTGGGGTAGTCGGGGAGGTACTTCGTGAAGTCGTCGTCCAGCGAGAGCTTCCCCTCGTTGCGCAACATCAGGAGCGCGACCGCGGTGAACTGCTTGGTCACCGAGCCGATCTCGTACACGGCGCGCGCCGGGGTGGGAGTGTCGAGCTCCAGGTCGGCCTTGCCGTAGCCCTTGAGGGCGAGCGTGTCGCGTCCCTTGACCACCGCCACCGAGAGCCCGGCTCCCTTGCCGCCGGCCAGGAAGGCGTTGGCGATGGAGTCGATGGCGGTGGCGAGCGCCGCGCGTCCGCCGTTCTGCGCCTGCGCGCCGGCGAGGGGGAGGGCGGTGGCGATGAGGCTAACTCCGGCGAGCAACCTTCCGGCGCGGAGCTTTCCGGCGCGCCGGGCGTCGGTCAGTCGCAAGGACAGTCTGGGCATGGGCGTGGGGAGGGCGGGAGACGGATTTTGTATACAAAATGCCCGCACCCCTACGCCTCCGCCACTCCCGTCGTTTCACTCCCGTCTCCCGTCTCCCGTCTCCCTATCTATCCGTAAAGTCCGTCTCCCCCGTCACGCTGCGGCACGCCTCGGCAATCAGCTCGGCGGTGCGGTCCAGGTCGTCGAGCGAGACCATCTCGTTGGGCGAGTGCATGTAGCGGTTGGGAACCGACACGAGGGCCGTCGCCACGCCTTCACGCGCGAGGTGGATGAAGTCGGCGTCGGTGCTGGTATCGCGCCCTGCCGCGTGCAACGAGTACGGGATCGCCAGGCGTTCCGCGGCGTCGCGCAGGAGCCGGTAGACCACCGGCGAGTTCACCGAGCCGCGCGTGAGTACGGGCCCTCCGCCCAGCTTGTGCTCCCCCACCTCCTTCTTCTCGGGCCCCGGCTGGTCGGTGGCAAAGGTGACGTCGACGGCGATGGCCATGGCGGGGTGGACGCGATGCGCGGCGACCAGCGCACCGCCGCCGTGCAGCCCGATCTCCTCCTGGGCCGTCGCCACCGCCACCACGCGCGCCGCCCCCGGCCGCTGCGCGTACCGGCGTGCCGCTTCCAGTACCACGAAGGCGCCGATGCGGTTGTCGATGCTGCGCGAGGCAATCCGGTTGTTGGGGAGGTCCACGACGCGGGCGTCGATCACCCCGGGGTCGCCGATGCCGAGTACAGCCAGCGCCTCGTCGCGCGAGGCGACGCCGATATCCACCCACAGGTCGGTGATCTTGCTGACCTTCTCGCGCTCGTCGGGCTTCATCAGGTGGATGGGCTTCTTCCCCACCACGCCCACCACGTCACCCTGGCGGCCGGCGAAGCGGATGCGCTGCCCCACCAGGACCTGCGTGTCCCACCCGCCGATGGGACCCACGTACACCATCCCCGCATCGTCGATGTAGGTCACGATCACCCCGATCTCGTCGATGTGCCCGGCGAGCATGATGGTGACCGACCCCTCGCCCTGCACTTCCGCCAGGCTGTTGCCCATCACGTCGGCGGTGACGCGCGCGAACGAGGAGGCTTCCTCGCGCCACACCCGCGCGGGAGCAGCCTCGAAGCCGGACGGCCCCGGCGTGTCGAGCAACCGCTTGAGGAAGGCGACGGATTCGGCGGTGAGCATGCGTTGGAGGTGTGCGGGAAGGAGAGACCAGTGGGAAGAACGGAATGCCGAGCGAAGGGGGCGTGCGGCGCCGGCCAGCGCGCATGGCGAACGGCGCCCATGGCATGCGGCCGCCATGGCGAGCCATGCCCATGGGTGACGGGGTGGGTGGCGCTCAGTCCAGCGTCACCGGCGCCCCCCGCCCTGGGGACAGGGGCGAGAACAGTGCCGGATTGAACAGCCGGGCCATCACCTCGATCCCGTCCACCAGTCGTGGGCCGGGGCGGGAGGTGAGGGCGTGACCGTCCATGGCCGCCAGCTGCAGTCTCCGTGCCCACGCCCACTCCTCCCGGGCCAGGGTGGCGCGTGCTTCCTCCACCGCCCGCGGCAGGGGATACCCGCACGGGGCGAAGAGGAGGACCTCGGGGGCCGCCTCCCGAATGGCCGACGGCTCGACGACCCGGGAATGTTCGCCCGGCTGGGCCAGGACGTCGATCCCCCCGGCTCGCCGCACCATGTCGGGGACCCAGTGGCCACCGGCAAAGACCGGATCGGTCCACTCGAGCACCG
>CAZVDJ010000641.1:0-3164 GCA_964626245.1 uncultured Gemmatimonadaceae bacterium | reverse complement strand
CCAGATGGTGTTGGCGCCGAAGTACAGCTTGCGCGGGTTGGTGGGCGCAAAGAGTATGGGCGCGGTGCGCAGCATCCGGTAGTTGGCGTCCCGGAACGCGCGGGGCGCCACGTTCTGCGTCTGGCCGGTGCGGTAGTCGAATCGCGTGACCTTGCCGCCGTACATGATGTTCGGGTCGAGCGGATCGGGGGCGACGTAGCCGTATTCCTCCACCCCCACCGGGCGCCACTCGCGGAAGGTGAGCTGGCCATCGTTGCCGCGGCTCTGCACGCACGCCGAGCCCGACTCCTGCTGGCCGCCGCACACGCGGTACGGGAAGGAGTTGTCGGTGGTCACGTGGTAGAACTGCGCGGTGGGCTGGTTGTACCACGAGCTCCAGCTCTCCCCGCCATTCACCGTGATGATCGCCCCCTGGTCGGCCGCGATGAGGATGATCTTCGGGTCGTCCGGGTTGATCCAGATGCGGTGGTAGTCGTCACCGCCAGGTGCACCGCGGATCATGCGCCACGTGACGCCGGCATCGGTGGACTTCCAGGTCACGATGCTCCCGGAGTAGACGATGTCGGGGTTCACCGGATCCACCTTCACCTCGGCGAAGTCCGACCCGCGGTTGTGCACGCGCTCGTCGCTGGACGTCCGGTTCCACGAGGCGCCGGCGTCGTCGGAGCGATAGATCCCGCTGCGGGCGCCGGCATCGATGGTGATGTAGAGGCGGCTGGCGCGACTTGGGGCCACCGCGATGCCGATGCGTCCCAGTCCCTGCGCCGGTGTTGGCAGCCCCTGCATGATGGGGAGCCAGGTCTCGCCGCCATCGATGGACTTGAACAGCCCGGTCCCCGGCCCCTGCCAGACCCCGTTCTCCCACGGGGCCTGCCGCGACTCCCAGAGCGCCGCGTACAGCGTGTTGGGATCGTCGGGGGCCATCACCACGTCGATGGCGCCGGTGTTCTCGTCCCGGCCCAGGACCTTGCGGAACGAGCGCCCGCCGTCGAGCGAGCGATAGAGCCCGCGTTCCTCGTTAGGACCGTACGGATGCCCGAGCACGGCGACGAAGAGGCGATCCGGGTTGCGCGGGTCGACGACGATCTGCGGGATCTGCTGCCCATCGTTGAGCCCCAGCCGCACCCACGTCCGCCCGCCACTCGTCGACTTGTAGAGTCCGTCGCCCGTGGAGAGGTCGGGGCGCTGCAGCCCCTCCCCGCTCCCCACGTAGATGATGTCGGGGTCACTGGGCGCCACGGCGATGGCTCCCACGGAGCCGCTGGGCTGGCCGTCGAACATGGGGTTCCACGTGCGGCCGAAATCGGTCGTCTTCCACACCCCGCCGTTCACCGCCCCGATGTAGAAGGTGCTGGGCTGCTGTCGCACGCCGGTGGCCGCCTTGGTGCGGCCGGCGCGGAACGGGCCGATGTGCCGCCACCGCATCTCGCGAAAGAGCGGGTTGGTCGGCGTCTGCCCCGCCAGGCGTGTCGGCACGACCTGGAGCAGCAGCACCGCGCATGCGGCGGCGCGAAGGGCGTGGATCCCCGGCAGGGACGTGCGGCGGAAGGCGATCGGGCGCGACATGGCTGGCATCGTGGGAAGGACTTCGCGGTCTGCGGGCACACGCGCCCGCGCTCCCTGTGATACGGCCGAGCGGCGTGCGGCGCTAGGCGGAGGCGCCGTCGCCCGCGTCGCGGCTTCGCTCACGCTTGAGTCGCGCGAGCGCCAGCCGAGCCCCCTCCGCCTCGCGCGTCCCCGCGAAGCGCTCCGCCAGGCGCCGCAGCTCCACCAGCGCGCGCCCATCGTCGCCTAACGGCCCGAGGTACAGGTCGGCCAGTCGCTGCGTGGCGTACAGCTCGTCCTCGCGCGACGCCGCGCGCGTGCGGAGCGCGACGAACAGCTCCGCGGCGCGCGCCGGTCGTCCCGCCCTCACGTGCAACTCGGCCGCCTGGCGAAGTGCGCGGGCGTTTCCCGGATCGCGTGCGAGCAGCGCGTCATACGCCGCGATCGCCCCGTCCACGTCGCCGGCCGCCTCCAGCGCGTCGAACGAGGAGAAGGTCGCCTCATACGGCGTGCTGTCGCCCGAGGGAAAGAGAAAGGCCGCGATCCCGGCCGACGTCCCGTGCACCACGCGCACGACGATCCACCGCATCGCGATGCCGCTGGCCACGCCGAAGACCAGCACGATCCCGGCCAACGAGAGTCCGGCGAAGCCGAGCAGGCGCCCCACACCGGCCCCGATCGCGGCGAAGACGACCCCGAAGGCGCAGGCGGCCACGATCGCCGCCCGGTGCGTGCGTTCGTCGTGATGTTCAGGGCCGCTTGGCCGCTCGCGTGCCATCGTGGTCCTCCGAGATCCCGCGCCGGATCGCCGCCGAAAAGTCCTCG
Source organism: uncultured Gemmatimonadaceae bacterium (assembly GCA_964626245.1). Taxonomy (GTDB): domain Bacteria; phylum Gemmatimonadota; class Gemmatimonadetes; order Gemmatimonadales; family Gemmatimonadaceae; genus SCN-70-22. Next base: position 794 of record CAZVDJ010000641.1, on the reverse strand, counting down.
CCCGGCGCCGCGGCGCGCGCGCGATCGTTCACCCGGTACCTGGCCCGGACCTCATCGATCGAGCGCCCCCGGATGAGGCCGAGCGAGAGCGCCAGCGCATCGGCATAGCCGGGCAGGAGGACGCGAAACGACGGCGGGACGCGCCCGGGCACGACGCGATTGACGTGATCGACGATGTTGGTGGTGCAGTTGTTCCAGAGCGTGTGATAGAACTCGGGGACGTCCTGCACGTGATTGGCGCGCTCCAGCATCTCGCGAAAGAGGCGCCGGGCGCGCTCGGGAGTCGTTTCGACCGGGTAGAGGTAGACGTCGTCACCGTCATGGAGCGCGCGCCGGCCGATCAGGTCGCGCTCCGTTCCCACGATGTAGGCCACCTCGAAGCGCCGCAGCATCCCGCCGACGAGGCTGTACTCCTCCCACGCCTCGCGCCGCGCCTCCACGCTCACCGCCACGAATCGCCCATCGTCGAAGCCGAACGAGACGAAGGCGTGCGCCGGGCCGCGAAAGGTCGAGGAGAACGGGGTGAGGACGAACCAGACGGAGGTGAGGCGATCCAGCGCGTAGCGCGCATCCTGCCGCCGCGTGATGGGGGAACCGTCCGCGGCATAGGCAAAGTCACGCAGCTGGCGAATGGTCACGGCCGAGTCGCCCTCGAACTCGGCGCGCGCCAGGAAGGAGTGGCCGGGGGCCCACGTGCTGCGCCTGAGCGGGACGCGTGGCATCACGACGGCCATCCACAGCACCACCGCCGCCACCCCGGCAGCCGCAACGCCGGCCAGCACGCGGATCACGCC
>CAZVDJ010000640.1:0-3166 GCA_964626245.1 uncultured Gemmatimonadaceae bacterium | reverse complement strand
GCTGCTGGAGGACGGGCGCGGCGGGATCTACAGCGCCGCCGGCCCGCGCGAGACACTCTCCATCTCGGCCCTCCTCGCCCTCGCCGTCCGCGCACTCAACTCGTCATCCACGCTCACCTGGGTCGACGACTACGACCTGCTGGCCGAGCACAAGGTCTTTGGTGCGGTGCCGTGGATCATGCTGCGCGGCAACAACCTGGGGCACACCTCCATCGACAACCGCAAGGCGGTGGGGGCCGGGCTCACCTTCCGCCCGCTGGAGGAGACGGTGCGCGACACGCTGGCCTGGTGGCCCACCGTGCCGCAGGCGCGCCGCGACAAGCCCAACTTCGCCATCACGCCGGAGATCGAGGCGGCGGTGCTGGCGGCGTGGAAGCAGCGAGCGAAGTGACGCGCACGCAGTGACGCGCACGCAGTGACGCGCGCGCAGTGCTGACCTAGAGCGCCTCCGCGATCGCCTCTCCCATCGCTTCCGTCGTCGCTGCGCCCCCCAGGTCGGGGGTGCGCGGCGCCGACGGATCGGCGAGCACACGCTCGATGGCGCGCACGATGTCATGCGCCGCCTCGGCGTGCCCCAGGTGCTCCAGCATCAGCGCCCCCGACCAGATCATCCCGATGGGGTTGGCGATCCCGCGCCCCGCGATGTCCGGCGCCGAGCCGTGCACCGGTTCGAACAACGACGGAAAGCGGCGCTCGGGGTTGAGGTTGGCGCTCGGCGCAATGCCGATCGTCCCCGTGCAGGCGGGGCCAAGGTCGGAGAGGATGTCGCCGAAGAGGTTGCTCGCCACCACCACGTCGAACCAGTCGGGGTGCAGCACGAAGTGCGCGGCCAGGATGTCGATGTGGTACTGGTCGCGCCGCACCTCGGGAAAGTGCGCCGCCATCGCGGCCACGCGCTCGTCCCAGTACGGCATCGTGATCGAGATGCCGTTGCTCTTGGTGGCGGAGGTGAGATGGCGCTTGTGCCGGCGCCGCGCGAGCTCGAAGGCGTAGCGCAGCACGCGATCCACCCCGGTGCGCGTCATGATCGTCTCCTGCACCACCAGCTCCCGCTCGGTCCCCTCGAACATCCGCCCGCCCACCGACGAGTACTCCCCCTCGGTGTTCTCCCGCACCACGATGAAGTCGATGTCGCCAGCTGCACGCCCCGCCAGCGGCGACGGGAGGCCGGGCATGAGGCGGCACGGGCGCACGTTCACGTACTGGTCAAAGGCGCGCCGGAACTTGAGCAGCGACCCCCAGAGCGAGACGTGGTCGGGAACCGTGGCCGGCCACCCCACCGCGCCGAAGTAGATCGCGTCGAGCGCGGACAGCTGGTCGAACCAGTCGTCGGGCATCATGGCGCCATGCGCCTGGTACCAGTCGCAGCTCGCCCAGTCCTTCCACGCCCACTCCACGCGCACGCCGTGGCGTTTCGCGACGCGCTCCACCACGCGCACCCCCTGGGGGAGGACCTCCTTGCCGATGCCGTCGCCGGGAATGGCGGCGATGCGGTGAGTGATGGTCGACATGCGGCGTGGACTCTCGGCAGATGGGGTGCGCCGAAGTTGGCGGACGCGGCGGTCGGGGACAATCGGGGCTGCTCGCTTGCCGCCCCGATGCGTGGGGCGCAACGTTGTGCGCGCGAAGCGCCCCCCCTCCAGCACCGCCTTCCAGCACCGCCTTCCAGCACCGCCCCTTCAGCGCCGCTCGTCCAACGCCGTTCGTCCAACATCGCCCGCCATGACGCGCCCTCCCCGTTCCGACTCCGCCGCCGGCATCGCGGTCCTCGCCCTCCTCACCCTTGCGGCGTCCGGCGCACCGGCCCAGGCCACCGCGCAGGGGCGCAACATGGGCGGGGGCAACTGCGCCGACAACACCTACAACTGTGCCGATACCCCCAATCCGCTCCCCGCGCCCAACACGGTGTGGATCGAGGAGATGACGTGGATGGACGTGCGCGACGCGCTGCGCGCCGGCAAGACCACCGTCATCATCCCCACCGGTGGCGTGGAACCCAACGGGCCTTGGCTCGCGACGGGAAAGCACAACTACGTGCTGCAGGCCAACTGCGAGGCCATTGCCCGAAAGCTCGGCGACGCACTCTGCGCCCCCATCGTGAAGTTCGTCCCCGAAGGAGCGCTCGAACCCCCAGGCGGGCACATGACGAGCCCCGGCACCATCAGCATGCGGGAGTCGACGTATCGCGCGCTCCTCACCGACATCGTCCTCTCGCTCAAGGCGCACGGCTTCCGGAACATCATCCTCATCGGCGACTCCGGCGGCAACATGACCGGGCAGCGCGCGGTGGCCGACTCGCTCACCGCCCTGTGGAAGGGGTCGCCGGTGGTGGCGCACGTGCAGGAGTACTACGACTACGCAGGGGTCAAGAAGCACATGGAGCAGTTCGGCGTCACCGAGCACGCCCCCGAACGCATGCACGACGACCCGGTCATCTCGCTCAACATGTTCATCACCGACCCCAACTCCATCCGCTACGACCAGCGCGTGAAGCTCGGGAAGGCGTCGATCAACGGGACGTCGCTGGCCAACCGCGAGCAGGCGATGCAGTGGGCTCGCGAAATCGTCGACTACCGCGCCCGCACCTCGGTGGAGGCGATCCGCAAGGCAATCGCCAACAAGGGGACGCTGCCGGCGCCGGCGCGCTGAACGACGAAGGGGCGACCGGACTCGTCCCGGCCGCCCCTCGTCAGCTGCACGCGTGCTCGTGCGCCCCGGCCCGCCTACTGCACCGCCCGCGGCCGCCCGATCTGGTACTCCTTGGGCGGGATGTTCCCCTGCAGGTGCTGGATGAAGTAGTCCCAGCGGCGCCGCATGATGTACGGGCTGTCGGCGCCAAAGCCGTGGCGCGCGTGCGGGAGCATGATCATGTCGAAGTCCTTCCCCGCCTTCATCAGGGCGTCGGCCACCAACTGCGTGTTGTAGGGCGGCACGTTGTCGTCCATCATCCCGTGGATGAGGAAGAGCTTTCCCTTGAGGTTCTTGGCGTGCGTCTGGTTGGCCTCGGCAGCGTAGTTGTCGCTCGACCCTTCCTTCACCAGCAGTCCCTGGTAGCGCTCGCCCCAGTCATCCTCGTAGTTGCGGTTGTCGTGGTTCCCCGACTCCGAGATCCCAACCTTGAAGAAGTCCGGGGCGCGGAACATCGCGGCCGCCGTGGCAAAGCCGC
>CAZVDJ010000639.1:0-3169 GCA_964626245.1 uncultured Gemmatimonadaceae bacterium | reverse complement strand
CTATGGCAGGTGACGCAGTCGCTCGCGGGATAGTGCGTGCGCTGCTCCTCGTGACATCTCAGGAAGACGCCCTGCGCCGGCGGGAGGGCGGCCACCGTCTGGTCGCGGTGACAGCTCGCACAGCCGTCATGCGCGTCGCGCGTGTGCCCCGTGCGCGGCGTGGGATGGCAGTTGGTGCAGGTGCGCTGCACGACGTGGTGGTCGGCGTGACACGACGTACACTCCTTCACCACGGCGCGTGCCACGCCATCGTCGTGACAGGTGGCGCACGACGTCTGCGCGTGTCGCGCATGCTCGAACGTGAGCGATCGCTGAATCGTGCGCACCGCGCTGTCGGGGCGACCGCTCACGCGCATGGAGACCGGGCGCGCCTGCGGCGTGGTGAGTTCGGCCGGTGTGTGGCAGGTGCTGCACGATCCCGCGCGTTCGTCACGGGCGTGATGGCACGCCTGGCAGCTGGCGGCATCGCGAACGACCAACTCGCCGTGGCGCGCGTCGCTGCGATGGCACGTCTCGCACGCGAGCTTGCGGTGTCGTGAGTGCTGGAATGGCTGCTCCGGCAACGCGACCGGCGCGGTGCGCTGCTGCACCGCTTGCGCCGCCTGCGTCGCCGGGACCGCCCATGCGCCCCCGCGCGGATCGGCGTCCGCGTCGTCGAGGGGGTTCTCCTCCGCCGCGGAGGGTCCTCCCGAGCGGCGCCGGCCGCCAGGTGCAGCGGCGTGCGGCTGCGCCGGGGCCGACACCCGGCGGAGCAGCGACCGTCTCGGCGGACGATCCTCGAAGATCGTCTTGTGGCACGACAGGCAGTCGGTCGACTCCACCTTCCAGGTGTGCGCCACGTGGCACGATACGCAGTCGTCCAGGGCGTGCGAGCCCAGCCCGCGATGGAAGGCGGTGAGGGTATCGGCGCTGGCGTGACAGCCGGCCGACTGACAGCTCTTCACCGCCCCGATGGCCGTGGTCTGGTCGTGCGGGTTGTGGCAGTCGCCGCAGCGCGCGTTGTGCGGGTCCTTGTCCAGCCCGCGCTCGGCCAGCTTCTCCCGCATCTCGTGGCAGGTGAAGCACTGCGGCTTGAGCGGGACCAGCCCCTGGCGTCCCGAGTCGATGGGCGCCGTCTCCGCCACCGGCCGCGCAAACTCGTGGCAGGTGGAACAGTGCAGCGATGTCTGGTCGGCCATCTTCCCCAGCCGCACCTTCACGTCGTCGTGGCACCCCGACTGCTTGCACGACAGGTCGACCGGGGCAAAGGCGTGCACCTCCTTGCCGTGGCAGCTCACGCACATCACCTCGCGCAGCGCCGACGAGTCGGATTCCATGTGCACCTGGTGCCCCGCAGTGGCGCTGATGAACTGCCACACGCTGTCGCGCCGCTGCGTGATGTGACACTCGCCACAGATGCGGTTGGGGACCGGGCTGTGCGCCGGAATCGCTTCCGGCCGTTCCATCACCCAGTAGTACAGCTCCTTGGCGCTGGCAAAGATCGACTGCTGGTGGCAGGCATGGCACTCGAGCTTCGAGTGCTCCGACTTCTGGAATCGCCCGAATGCCGACGACATCACGTGGCAGCTGGAGCAGAAGTCGTTCTCGTGCATCATGTAGTTGTACGACCACCCGCCCACGAGCCCCGCCGCCAGCAGCGTGGTCCCGACACCGGCGCCTAACGCCACCTTGTAGCCGTGCGACCGGGACGCCAGCCAGGCGCCGATCGCGGCCCGACGCCGCCACGCCACCACCGCCAGGACCACGGCGGCGATCACCCCCACCACGACGCCGGCGATCTGGATCCATTGCGGCACGCCGGAGAAGAGGAACCGGAAGACGCTGGCGACCCCACCGGGGAGCGGCGACGTATCCATCCGGATGGAATCCGGCGCCGCGTGGACGGCCTGCGCCGCCACCGCGGCAGTGGTGTCGGCGGCGGCCGTGTCCTGCCGGGACAGGGCGGCCGCCGCACCCTGCAGCCATGCGACCGTCGCAGCAGGCGCGATCCCTAGCATGACGCTGTGCGCGAGGGGGAGTCGATCATCGGGAGGGGATCCCGGTGCACGAAGCGGGTGAACGATGCGCCGTTCACCCGCTTCGCGACAGAGGGCCGCAGTCGACCGACCACTAGTTGGTGCCGGCCGCCAGGATCAGCTTGTCGTACGGCGCCAAGAGCGGGAGCGCGATGGGCGGCGTGATGCCGTAGTCCTTCGCCATCTGCGCAATGCTCGCCCGCAGGAGCGCCTTGGCCAGCAGCGGATTGTGCACCTCCGAGCCCGGGTGCAACGCCAGGTTGCGGTTGAACGTGGCGCCGCGCCAGGTCGAGACCTTGCCCGACACCTTGTCCGAGGCGGGGACACGCGCGTCGTTCAGCATCGGCAGCAGGGCGTTGGCCAGGAGCGCGATGTCTGCCTCGGCCGCGGTGAAGAACTGCCGCGCCGTCGTCTCCGTGTGGCAGCCCGAGGCCGCGCACGACTTGAACGAACGCTGTGTCACCGTGCACGTCTGCGTGGCTGCCGGCAGCCCGTTGGCGTCGACGCACGGGATCGCCAGGAACCGGTGTCCCGTCACCGTCTGCACGAACTTGCCGGTGACCTTGTCGGTCACGTCGTACTTGTTCACGTGGCAGCCAGCGCACAGGCGCGGGTTGCGCTCGGAGCCGTGCGACGCCACGAGGTCACCATCCACCTGGATCCCCGGCGGCCACCATCCGGCCGTCCCCAGGAGCATGGGCCCCTGCGGCGAATGCGGCGAGTTCTGGCTGCCGCTGAAGTCGGGGACCGAGCGACGCAGGTGACACTTCATGCACAGGTTGGCGTCCGGGTCGCGCGAGTCGGCGGCAAAGCGGAGGTTCTTGCTGTTCGGCGTCCCGTGCGGATCGTGGCACACCGCGCACGTCACGCCCATCCCGGTGGCCGCGGTCTGCCCCTGGCTCTTCTCCACGTAGTTGGTGTTGACGCCCCACGCGTCAAGCACCCGCTGCCCGATGTGGCACGACTGGCAGGCGGCGCGCGGTCCGCCGGGCACCTCGGGCGCCGTGGCGGTTGTCCCGTTGTAGGCTCGGCGGAACGAGGTCGCGTGGCGCGTCTGCTTCCACTCCTCCGCGAACGGATGGTGCGTGCCGCTGTGACACTCGGCGCACCCCGTGGTCTGCGCGGTCGCCGTGTCGGGCTTGAGCGAGGCCAGC
>CAZVDJ010000638.1:0-3172 GCA_964626245.1 uncultured Gemmatimonadaceae bacterium | reverse complement strand
CCCAGCGCGTTGGTCGTGTCGAAGCCGGCCCCGTTGTCCACGATCTCGAGGCGCAGGCGCGGGCGCTCGCCACCGGCAACGGCGCGCAGCGTCACGTGCACCTTGCTCGCGCCGCCGTGCCGGTAGGCGTTGGACAGCCCCTCCTGCAGGATGCGATAGAGGGCGATGCGCACCGGCAGGTCCTCCTGGGGGAGTTCGGCGTCCGCGTCCAGCTGCGTCTGCGTGTCCGTCAGGTGCTCGTGCTGCAGCAGGAGCTCATCGATGAGCTGCCGCAGCGGGCGGTGCTCGAACTCGGGCGAACGGAAGGCGCCGATGAACGAGCGCACCTCGGTGAGGCCGTCCTCCAGCAGCTTGCGGATGCGGTCCTTTCGCTGGAGCACCTCGGGATCCATGGACGGCGAGCGGTCGAGCGCCGCCTCCATGAGGTCGAGCTGCGAGAGCGCGGCGTACATGTGCTGCACCGGGCCGTCATGGATGTCGAGCAGGATGCGCTGCAGCTCCCACTCGGTGATGGCGAGCATGCGGCGCGAGGCGCCGGCTTCGCGCGGGCCGGACTCGTGCGACGGCGCGGGCGCGGGAGCGGGCGCGGGAGCGGAAGGAGGAATCGGGGACGACACGTGCTGCGTGCTCCATGGGGACGACAGGCACAATGTGCGCGCCGCGGCCGGGTCGTGCGAGGGGCGTCGCGCACGAGGCGCGCGGGGAGCGGTGCGTCGCGCGCATCTGGTCGCCGCTGCGACCCCTCGCTAGGCTTGAACGCGCGCCCCACCCGCCGCCCATGCCGACCGCCGACGCTTCCACCTCGCCCGACTCGCAGGTACAAGGGACCGCGGGGGTGCTCGAGCACCTGCAGGCCCTGATCCGCATCGACTCCAGCAACCCGCCCGGCAACGAGCTGGCGGTGGCCCAGTATCTGGACCGCGTCCTGCGCGCTGACGGCATCGAGACCTGGCTCGACGAGCCGGCGCCCGGGCGCGGGTCGCTCATCGCACGCATTCCGGGCGACGGGAGCGAGCGCCCCCTCCTGCTCATGGCCCACATGGACGTGGTCGGGGTGGAGGCGTCGAAGTGGAGCGTCCCGCCCTTTGGCGGCGAGGTGCGCGATGGTTACGTCTACGGACGCGGCGCCATCGACGACAAGGGGATGCTGGCCTCGCTGCTGCAGACCATGCGGCTGGTTAGGCAGTCGGTCGTGGCGGGCGGCGCCCGGCCGCGCCGCGACCTGGTCCTCCTGGCCACCGCCGACGAGGAGGCCGGGGGGACCTTCGGGATCGACTGGGTGATGGCGAACCGGCGTTCGTTGATCGAGGCGGAGTTCGCCCTCAACGAGGGAGGGCGCGTGCGGGTGGTGAACGGCGTCCCCTGCTACGCGGCCGTGCAGTGCGCGGAGAAGGTGCCGCACAACGTGGTGGTCACGGCCGTTGGTCCTGGCGGTCACGCCTCGGTGCCGCACGCGGGCAACGCCATCACGCGGCTGGCGGCGGCGCTGGCGCGCATCGGGACGCACGTCGAACCGCTGCAGCTGTCGGAGGTGACGCGCGGCTTCCTGCACGCCCTGTCGGCGGTCTGGCCCGAGGAGTCGCAGCGCCGCGCCATGGCGCTCGTCGCCTCGGGCGATCCGGTGGACGAGGGACGGGGCGCCGAGGCGCTCAGGCGCGTCCCCTCGCTGGACGCCATCCTGCGCAACGGCATCTCGGCCACGCTCATCAGCGGGGGGACACGCGCCAACGTGATCCCCACCGAGGCGCAGGCGACGCTGAACGTCCGCACCCTTCCCGGTGCGAGCATACACGACGTGGTGGCGCGGCTGCGCGCGGCGGTGCAGGACGAGGCCGTCTCCTTCCAGGTCAAGGCCAGCGGCGACGACGCCCCCGCGTCGCCCGTCGACTCGCCGATGTACCGCGCCATCGCCGAAAGCGTGGCGGCGCTCGACCCGCGCGTGATCACCGTGCCCTACCTCTCCACCGGCGCCACCGATTCGGCGGTGTTGCGTCTGGCGGGAATCCCGTGCTACGGCCTCCTCCCGTTCCCGCTCACGCAGGAGGACGAGGACCGCATGCACGGCCACGACGAGCGCGTGAGTGTCGCGTCGCTCGACTTCGGGACCCGCCTGGTCCATCGTATCGTCGACCGGATGCTGTTCGCCAACGACTGATCCTCCCGTCTCCCGTCTCCCGTCTCCCGTCTCCGAATGCCCACCGCCGTCATCACCGGAGCCAGCAAGGGAATCGGACGCGCCATCGCGCTCCGCCTGGCCCCGGAGTACGAGATCGTCGCCCTGGCCCGGAGCGAGGCGGAGTTGCGCACCCTGGGCGCGGAGGTCGCCGCCAAGGGGGGGCGCTGCACCGCAATCGACGTCGACCTGCGCGATCCCGCCGCCATCGCCACCGCGCTGGAGGGGGTGCACGCCGACGTCCTGGTGAACAACGCCGGCGTGATGCGCCGCCGGGCCTTCATCGACCTGACCGCGGGTGACTGGGCCGAGATGATGGACGTGAACCTGAACGCCATCTTCCACGTCACGCGCGCCCTGCTCCCGGCCATGATCGCGCGCGGGGCGGGGCACGTGGTCAACATCTCGTCCATCGCCGGCCGCAGCGTGATGATCGGCGGCTCCGGCTACAACGCCACCAAGCACGCCGTGCAGGCGCTGAGCGAGTGCCTGATGCTCGAGGTGCGCGACTACGGGGTGAAGGTGTCGGTGGTGATGCCCGGGTCGGTGGCCACCGAGCTGACGCCCGGCGGCTCCAAGGTCGACTGGGCGCTGCGCCCCGAGGACGTGGCCGAAACGGTGGCGCAGGTCCTGTCGATGCCGCCGCACGCCCTGCAGTTCATCGTGGAGGTGCGGGCGGCTCGGCCCCGCAAGTGAGTGGCGTCGCGCGCGGCCGTCGCGCACGTCCGAGGCATGCGTGGCGGTGCGGCGCGCCCGCCCGTGCTTCCGTAGCCGACCGGCGCCCTTCGCGTTAGAATCCCCGGCCGTGCCCAAGACCTTCCGCAAGACCCAGGACGGGCTGCGAGCGTCCAAGCCCGTTCTCCCCACCTCCGCCCAGCCGGAGTCGCTGCGCGAGTTGATGGCGGTGCGCGAAATCGTGCACGCCTTCCTCAACGCCGACCGTCCGGAAGAGGTCTTCCAGTTCGCCCTGGACCGCGTGAGCCCCCTGGTGGGTGCGAC
>CAZVDJ010000637.1:0-3172 GCA_964626245.1 uncultured Gemmatimonadaceae bacterium | reverse complement strand
TGGCGGCGGCCCGCGCGCGCCCCGCGCCCAACCCGGCGACGGTTCGCGAGCACGTGTACGCGGAATCGGCTGCAGCTGGCGGCGCGCCGACCGCCTTCGGGGGGCTGACCCGGGCGGAGCGCGAGGCGCTTGGCGGTTCCGACGTGCCGGCGGAGGGGGGCGAGGTGGTGCGCTTCCAGGAGGCGATCCGCCGAACGCTGCGCCGCGAACTGGAGGTCAATCCAAAGCTCGTGGTGTTCGGGGAGGACGTGGGGGTGAAGGGTGGCGTGCACCTGGTCACCGAGGGGCTGCAGAAGCAGTTTGGCCCCGGCCGCGTCTTCGACACGTCGCTCTCCGAGGAAGGGATCGTCGGACGGGCGGTGGGACTCGCGATTGCCGGGCTCGTTCCCGTCGCCGAGATCCAGTTCCGCAAGTACGCCGACCCCGCCACCGAGCAACTCAACAACACCGGAACGCTGCGGTGGCGCACCGCCAACCGCTTCTGTGCGCCCATGGTCGTGCGAATGCCCGGCGGCTTTGGCAAGGACGTCGGCGACCCCTGGCATTCGCTGAGTGCCGAAGTGTTGTGGGCGCACGCGGTGGGCTGGCAGGTGGCGATACCCAGCAACGCCGCCGATGCGGTGGGACTGCTGCGCGCGGCGATGCGTTCGCCCAACCCCACGATCTTCTTCGAGCATCGGTCGCTCCTGATGACCAGCGATGGGTCCTCGCGCTACCCGGGCGACGACTACGTCCTCCCGCTGGGGCGCGCCAACGTGCTGCACGAGGGGAACGACATCACGGTGGTGAGTTGGGGAGCGATGGTGCACCGATGCGCCGACGCGATTCGCCAGGTGGATGCCTCGGTGGAACTGATCGACCTGCGCACCATCGCCCCGTGGGACCGAGCCCGCGTGCTGGCGTCGGTGGAGAAGACGGGGCGCTGCCTCATCGTGCACGAGGATACGCGCACCGCCGGATTCGGGGCGGAGATCGGTGCGGTGCTGGCACAGGAGGCCTTCTGGCACCTGGACGCGCCGGTGGAGCGGCTGTGCGTGGACGACGTCCCGATGCCGTATCACCCGATCCTCCTGGACGCGGTGCTCCCGTCGCCCGAGGACATCGCGGCTCGCATCGACGCGTTGGTGAGAAGCTGAGTCCGAGCGCGCGGTCAGTGACGGACGCGCGCGCCGCCGTCGGCGATGGGGTGCTCGGTGACCACGCGCCCCAGGAAGCGGCGGAACTCGGGCTTTGGCCCGAAGTGCAGGAGCATCCCCACCTCTGCCTGCGAGCAGCGCATGCAGTTGAGGAGTTGCGCACGCTCGTGGTCCGGGAGCTCGGGACCGGCGCGCACCATGAGGAGGACCTTCCCCTCGACGAGGAGCTCGGCGGTGAAGCTCCCCATCTTGCGCCCCTTGTAGAAGACGGCGAACGGGACGTCCTGCTCCACCTGCACGCCGCGCGAGACCAACTCCAGAAAGAGCGCGCGCAGGTAGATGGCGTCCGCGAAGCCGTACCCCAGCTCGCGGTGCACGCCGAAGAAGGCGGCGAGCACGCGGCCGGTGACGTGCTCGTGGACCAGACGCGTACCGCCCGCACTCGACGCACCGCTCCCACCACCGATCGACGCGGGAGGATCGGCGCGGTCATCGGTCAGGGGGATGCTGCGTTCGACGTCGAGCGAGAGGACTGGAACGGACATGGCGACGCTCCCGGAGGGTGATGGGAGGAGGATGTCGCCAGGCACCGCGCGTGACCGTACCGAAATCGTCCCTGCCCTACCGTTTCCTTGCGCCGGCGAGGTCCGTCAGATCGCCTTGAAGTGCTCGAACGGCTGGTGGCAGGCGTTGCAGTAGTGGAGCGCCTTGCACGCGGTGGAGCCGAACTCCGATCGCAGCGCCGTGTCGCGCGCGCCGCAGAAGGGACAGGCGACCGCCGGGGAGCGACGCATGAGCGGCACGAGCACCTCCGCTTCCACTCGCCCCGGTGGGGCGATGCCGTAGCCGCGCAGCTTCTCGCGGGCAGCCTCGCTCATCCAGTCCGTCGTCCACGCCGGCGAGAAGACCGTGCGCACGCGCACCGAAAGGCCGCGCGAGGACAGCGCGCCCGCGATGGAGCGCTCGATCTCGTGCATCGCGGGGCACCCGGAGTACGTCGGCGTGATGTCGATGTCCACCTGCGTCCCGTCGACGCGGACGTCGCGCACGATCCCCAACTCGACGACGCTCAGCACCGGCACCTCGGGATCGCGCACCTCGTCGAGCATGGCCCACACCTCCCCCACCGAGGGGGCTCCGCCCGACGCGTTGGTCGCGGCGCCCGCGGACGTACCGCCAGCTACCACTTGGCCCCCGGATGCGAGCGCGCCACGATCTGCATCTCGGCCAGGAGGTGTCCCAGGTGCTCGGTGTGCCGTCCCACGCGCCCACCGCGCTGCATGAACCCGTCGGCCGGGAGGGCGAGCGTCGCCGTCGCCACGACGTCCTTCACCTGCGCCAGCCAGGCCTCGCGCGCGCTCGCCGGATCCACGGCCAGCCCCTGCTCCACCAGGCGCGCCTCGACCTCGTCACCCATGAAGAGTTCGCCCGTGTAGCGCCAGCTCTCGTCCAGCGCGCGTTGCACCCGGCGGTGGCTCTCCGCCGTGCCGTCGCCCAGGCGAATGACCCACTCCCCACTGTGGCGCACGTGGTAGCGGGTCTCCTTGAAGGCCTTGGCCGCGATCCCGGCCAGCTCCGCGTGCCGGCAACGCTGCAGCGCGTCCAGCACGAAGAGGGCGTGCGTGGAATAGAGGAACTGGCGAACGATGGTGTCGCCGAAGTCACCGTTGGGCGTCTCGCAGAGGAGGGCGTTCCGGAAGTCGGTGGCCTCGCGGAAGTACGCCAGCGCGTCCTGGTCGCGCCCCGCCCCCTCCACCTGCCCCGCCAGCTGCAGCAGGAGGTTGGCCTGCCCCAGCAGGTCGAGCGCGATGTTGCTGAGCGCGATGTCCTCCTCGAGGATCGGTCCGTGCCCGCACCACTCGGAGACGCGGTGCCCGAGCACCAGCCGGTCATCCCCGAGCCGCAGGAGATAGGTGAAGAAATCGCGTTGCGTTGCCTGATCCACGGGCTCGTCCTCTCGTCTTCTCGTCTTCTCGTCTTCTGCCCCTAACACACCTTCACGCCGCGCGGCGTCCGGTAGAACTGCGGGTGCCGGT
>CAZVDJ010000636.1:0-3175 GCA_964626245.1 uncultured Gemmatimonadaceae bacterium | reverse complement strand
GCGCCAGCGCCAGCGCCCCGTGCCAGTCGCCGCGCGCCCAGGCCTGTGGCAAAGACCAGCGCCGGGTTATTAGCCCCCCCCCCCCAGACGACGACGTCCTTCACCGGCTCGGGAAGGAAGCGCGTGTACGCGTCGGCGATGGAACGGGCCGTGAGCTGCACGGCCGTGGCGACGATGTCGGCGGTGGTGGCGCCGGGATGCGCCGCCCGGCAGCGCGCGACCACGTCGGCGATGTAGGCCGGGTCGAAGAGCTCGCGCCCCGTGCTCTTGGGGGGCGGCGCGGCGAAGTAGTCGTGCTGGAGCAGCGCCGTCACCACCTCGTCGATCGCCGTCCCCTGCCGCGCCAGGACGCCGTCCGCGTCGTAGCGCATCCCGGGCACCAGCGCGCGCACCACGCCGTCGATCACGACGACGCCCGGCCCCGTGTCGAAGGCCCGCACGCCGCTGACGCCACCGTTAGGCGGCACCACGGTGACGTTGCCGATCCCCCCCAGGTTCTGCAGGGCGCGCCAGTGCTGGGCGCTGAAGAGGAGCGCGTCGGCCATGGGGACGAGCGGCGCCCCCTGCCCTCCGGCCGCCATGTCGCGTACGCGGAAGTCGGCGATGACGGGCCGCCCCACCCGTTCCGCGATCACCGACGATTCTCCCAGCTGCCAGGTGGAGTGCCCGGGCACGTGCCACACCGTCTGCCCGTGCGACGCAATGGCCGCGATCTCGCGCCGCGGCACCCCCGACTGCGCGATCACCTGCACCGCCGCGTTGGCCAGCCGCTCGCCCAGGTCGAAGTTGAGGCGGCAGTATTCCTCGGGGGTCCCCTCGCGCAACGCGCGCCCCAGGCGCGCGCGCTCGTCGTCGCTGTAGGCGAGGACATCGTACGCCAGCAACTCGGCGGAGACGCGCTCCCCGTCACGTGCAAATCGCACCACGGCGGCGGAAATGCCGTCCAGCGAGGTGCCCGACATCAGTCCCACGAGAACGGTCATCGGATTCTCTGCGTCAAGGAACCATCGCTTCGGGTGTGCGCACCGGACTCCATCGGGAGCCGGGGGGCCGGGGGCCGGGAGACGGGGGGCCAGCGGACGTCGAGACCGCTCGAATCGTCCGCTGGCCCCCCGTCACCCGTCCCCTCGGCGGCGGGCGGGCGTCCGGCGGGCGGGCATCTGAGGGATGTAGGTCAGGGGATGGGGGGAGGTGGGGTGGGCACGACGCGACGAATGACGCCGTCGCCGCGCTGCAACGCTGCCTCTGCCCCCGCCCGATCGACACCCAGCAGGTGCATCACGATCGCGAGCTTGACGTGCCCGTTGGCGCGCTCCAGCAGCGCGCGGGCCTCGTCGCGTGGCACGTCGCACACTTCCATGATGATGCGCTGCGAGCGGTCCACCAGCTTGAGGTTGGTGGCGCGCAGGTCGACCATCAGGTTGCCGAACGTCTTGCCGATCCGGATCATCGCCCCGGTCGTGAGCATGTTCAGCACGAGCTTGGTCGCCGTCCCGGCCTTGAGGCGGGTGGAGCCGGTGACGACCTCGGGGCCGGTGACGGGGATGATCGTGAGGTCGAGCGTGCGCGCGAACGCCTCGTCGATGGGCGTGCAGGCGATGAGCCCCGCGGTGGCGCCCAGCGCCTTGGCTCTCGTTAGGGCGCCGCGCACGAAGGGGGTCGTCCCCGAGGCGGCGATGCCGAAGAGCACGTCGCCGGCACGCACGCCGTGTTCGTCCACGGCGCGGGCCCCGTTCTCCGGGAGGTCCTCGGCCCCCTCGCGCGCGCGAAAGACGGCGTCCATTCCGCCGGCGATGATCCCCTGCACCATCTCGGGGTCGCTCCCGAAGGTGGGGGGGCACTCGCTGGCGTCGAGGATCCCCAGCCGGCCCGACGTCCCGGCGCCGGCGTAGAAGAGCCGTCCCCCGGTGCGGAAGGCGTGTTCGATCGCCTCGATGCCGCGTGCGATCTGCACGCGCTGCGTAGCCACGGCGTCAGGGACGCCGCGGTCCTCGGCGGTCATGATATCGACGATCTCGAGTGGCGTCGCGAGGTCGATGTTGGCCGAGCGCGGGTTGCGGTGCTCGGTGATGCGGGGGTCGAGCGCTCGTGACGGCACGCGAGAGGTGCGCTGGGGTGTGAGGAGAAGGTGCGCGGCGCGTGCGTGCGGCACGGGCCGCGCGGCGCACATGGTCCAGGGACGATCGGCTGCCTCCCCCGGGGGGGAGGCGTAACTTACCCTCGCGCAAAGAGGGGTCACAACGGAGCGACAATGCCGCGATCGGAAGCGTTCGGGCGAGTGATGGGCAAGGGGCGACAACTGTTGGTGTGGGGAGTGCTGGCGCTGGTGCACCAGGGGGCGACGCTCAACGCGGTGGCCGGCGCGAGCCTGGTGCTCGCACTCTCGGCGCCGGAGCTCTCGGCGCAGTTTCCGCGCGGCCCGGGCGACCGCGGGCGCTTTCGCGACGAGCCGCGCTGGTGGTTCTCGGCGTGGGGCGGCTACCAGTGGTCCAATGCCGTGGGTGACCCCGAGACACAGACCACCTGGGGCTTCGATTCCGACTGGTCTATGCGGCTGAGCGCGGAGCGAAGCGTCGCGCCCGGGACGACGGCCGGACTGGTGTGGAACTACTCGCGCATGCCGTTGACCATCCTGGGCACGAACAGCACCGCGGTCTGCCGGCAGGGGTGCGAGGGTGAGGCGACGATCGCCTCGTATGGCGTGCTGCTGCGCTCCGGTGGTGGCCCCGGGCTCCACCTCGTGTACGAAGGGTTCCTGGGGGCCATGCAATACGGCAACTTCTCCGTGCAGGGCGACGGCGCGACGCGCTTTGCGGCGGTGAAGGACACCGACCTGTCCTGGGGGATCGGGACGGGATTCGGCTACGGCCTGTCGCGCGACTTCGTCCTGACGGCGATGTTCGAGTACGGCAACAGCGTGCACGAGCGGTCGCGGGACCTGTTCCAGCGCCGCACCACGCAGCACTACACCACCCGCGTCGGGGTGCGCGTCGGCTTGTAGCCGGGCGACGCCGACGTCTGCCACCGACTTCCACTGCCCGCCCACCGCGCGGGCCTCATCCGGCTTGTCATGACTGCTTTCCGTCGCTCGCTCCTGCTCACCGTCGTGCTGGGCGCCGCCTGTCGAGCCCCGGCCCCGTCAGCCGGTGCGCTGCGGTCCACGGAACCGGCGATC
>CAZVDJ010000635.1:0-3177 GCA_964626245.1 uncultured Gemmatimonadaceae bacterium | reverse complement strand
GTGTGAGCCGCGCCGAGCCGTTGGCGCCGGGTTCCACGGTGAACTGGAGCCAGGCGCGCCCGGGGACCTTCATCTCCGCGCGCAACCGCAGCAGGCGCCCCTCCTCGACGCGCTCCACGCGCCAGAAGTCGACCGCGTCGCCGGCGCGCAGCTCGGTGGGGTGGCGGCGGCCGCGCCGCATCCCCACGCCCCCCACCATGCGGTCCACCAGTCCGCGCGCCTGCCATGCCCAGTTCATCGACAGCCATCCCCGCGATCCACCTAACGAGCAGAAAGCCCGGAAGACGGCCTCGGCCGGCGCGCGCACCGCCAGCTGCCGCCGCTCGATCTCCATCCCTTCGCTGCTCGTCAGCTGCACCGGCTCCACGGCCCCCGCCGAGGTGGACAGGGCGGAGCTCCAGGTCGTCTCCACCTTTCCCGCCTCCAGCCGGGCGAGCGCCAGCTGCACCGACTCCTCGTAACCCAGCAGCGTCATGCCGGGAAAGAGCCGGTGCGCCAGGTCGCTCTGCGTCACCACCTCGTTGCGCAGCCCCTCGATGAGCGCGCGGGCGATCGCGCCGGGGACGGGCGTGACCAGGTGCACCCAGCCGGCCGAGTACGCCGGCGTGAGGAAGGGGACGGGGAGCACGCGGCGCGCCAGTCCGCGCACCTTCGCGTATCGCGTCATCATGTCGGCGTAGGTGAGGACGTCGGCGCCGCCGATCTCGATGACTGCCCCCTCGCTGGCCGGCGTGGACAGCGCGAGCACCAGGTACTCCAGCACGTTGCGGGTGGAGATGGGCTGCACGCGCGTGAAGACCCAGCGCGGGCACACCAGGATCGGGACGCGCTCGGTGAGGTAGCGCACCATCTCGAACGACAGGCTCCCCGACCCCACGATCACCGCGGCGCGGAACTCGGTGACTGCAACCCCCGACTCGCGCAGGGCGTCGCCCGTCAGCTGCCGCGAGCGCAGGTGCAACGACAGGTCGGCCGCCGGGTCGCCCAGCCCGCCGAGGTAGATCACCCGCCGCCCTCCCGCCTGCCGCAACGCCTGCGCGAAGTGACGCGCCCCCGCCACGTCGCGGTCGTGGAAGGCGTGCCCCGCCGCCATGCTGTGCACCAGGTAGTACGCGGTGTCGACGCCAGCCACCGCCGCGTCGAGCGATGCGGCGTCCAGCACGTCGCCCGCCACCACCTCCACGTCGTCGCGCCAACGTCGCCCATCCAGGCGCGATGGGTCGCGCACCATGCACCGCACGCGATATCCCGCCGCCAGGAGCCGGGGGACCAGGCGCCCGCCGATGTAGCCGGTTGCCCCGGTGACCAGGATCAATCGACCGTCGGTTGCCCTGGCAGGCGTGGCAGACGTAGCTGGCGAGTCGTGCCGGTGTACGACGGGCTCCATGTTCCGACCAACGACGCGGCCCTGGCCGCCGGTTTCTTTTCCGCGCGCTGCGCGCCGGCGGGGAACGGCCGGCGCCGCGAACGCGGGCCCGTCCAGGACGTCAGGAGCGGTCGCGTCGCACCGGCACGCGCCGTCCCTTGAGCGTGGTGGAACGCAACGCCTCGATCACGTCGTCGGCCGCCGCCTCCGGCACCTCCACGATCGAGTGGCGATCGGCGATCTGGATGGCCCCGATCGCACGGGCATCGAGCCCCGCCTCGTTGGCAATGGCGCCCACCAGGTCGGCAGGGCGCAGCTTGTTCAGGCGCCCCGCCCCCACGTACAGGCGCGCGACCTCCCAGCGATCTCGCCCTCCCGTGCGCCGCTCGTCCCGCACCGGGCGTCGAGGCGCGGCGGCCGCTTCCCCTCGTTTGGGTCTCCGCTCGTCGCGGTCCTCGGCGAAGCGGTCCGGCCGTTCGGCGCGGTCCGGCCGATCGCCGCGGCTTGCCCGCGTCGCGCGCTCCGCCCGCTCGGGCCGCTCCGAACGCACCGTCCGCGCCGCACGTTCGGGTCGTTCCGTGCGCGCTGGACGTTCCGCCCGCGACGGCCGCTCCCGCCGCTCGGAGACGACCGGGATCTCCTCCTCGTCGACCGACGGACCGTCACGCGCCTCGAGCATCTTCACGGCCGCGGCGGCGACGTCCATCACGTCGAACTCCTCGACCAACGATTCCACGACCACGCGGAAGGCATCCAGCTCGCCTCCAAGCACCGACTCGCGCAGCGACGCGCGCGTGAGTTCCAGGCGGCGAGCCCGCAGGTCGGCGACCGTGGGAACCTGCCCGATCTCGATCTTCTGCTTCGTGAGGAACTCGATGTTCCGAAGCAGTCGGTGCTCGCGCGGCTCGGCCAGCGTGATGGCCACCCCTTCGCGCCCTGCGCGCCCCGTGCGGCCAATGCGGTGCACGTACGATTCCGAGGCCGACGGGACGTCATAGTTCACCACGTGCGACACGTGCTGCACGTCCAGTCCGCGAGCTGCAACGTCCGTGGCCACCAGCAGGTCGGCCTTGTTGGCGCGGAACTTCTTCATCACCCGGTCGCGCTGCTCCTGCGACAGCCCGCCGTGCAGCGCCTCGGCGCGGTAGCCGCGCGCGTTCAGCGTCTCGGTGAGTTCGTCCACCTCGGTGCGCGTGCGGCAGAAGACGATCGCCGAGGTGGGGTGCTCGATGTCCAGGACGCGTCCCAGCGCTGCCATCTTGTGCGCGCGCGCCACGATGTACGCCACCTGCCGCACCTTGGCCGACTGGCCGGCGGGGACCGGCGCGCGGTCGATCGTGATGCGCTCGGGGTCGCGCAGGTGCCTCGCGGCGATCGCCGCGATCCGCGGCGGGAGCGTGGCCGAGAAGAGCGCCGTCTGCCGCTCGGCGGGCGTGGCCTCGAGGATCGCCTCCAGGTCCTCGGCAAAGCCCATGTCGAGCATCTCGTCGGCTTCGTCCAGCACCACCGTCCGCACCTGATCCAGGATGAGCGTCCCGCGCCGGATGTGGTCGAGCGCCCGGCCCGGGGTCGCGACCACCACGTCCACGCCGCGCTTGAGCGCGCGGATCTGGGTCTCCATCGACGCACCGCCGTAGATGGGGAGGGCGATGATCCGCAGCTCCTTGCCGTAGCGGTGCACCGCCTCCGCCACCTGCATGGCCAGCTCGCGGGTGGGGACCAGGATCAGCCCCGCCGTCCGCTGTCGGGCGGCGGCGTCGGGCGACAGGCGATGGAGGAGGGGGAGGGCAAAGGCAGCCGTCTTCCCCGTA
>CAZVDJ010000634.1:0-3177 GCA_964626245.1 uncultured Gemmatimonadaceae bacterium | reverse complement strand
CGTCATAGGGCATGCGTGACGGGCCGTGAGCCAAACGGCTCGTCACGCCGCTCCCACCGCCGGCCGGCGCCCCGTCCCTCTCGCTACTCGGGGACCACGGCGGGGTTCTTCCCGCCGTCGGCGATGAACTGCTTCATGCGCTGTTCCAGGACCGGAAGCGGAACCGAGCCTAACGCGAGGATCGCGTCGTGGAAGGGACGCTGGTCGAACTTGTCGCCCAGCGCCGCCTCCGCCTCGCGGCGGTGCCGGCGGATCTGCATCTCCCCCAGCTTGTAGGCCAGCGCCTGCCCGGGCCACGAGATGTAGCGGTCGATCTCGGTGGTGATCTCGTGCTCCGACATGGCCGCGTTGGACTTGAGGAAGTCGATCGCCTGCTGGCGCGACCAGCCGTACTTGTGGATCCCGGTGTCGATGACCAGGCGGCAGGCGCGCCACATCTCGTAGGTGAGCCGCCCGAAGTCCTCGTACGGCGTCTCGTAGATCCCCATCACCGTTCCCAGCCACTCGGTGTACAGCCCCCACCCTTCGCCGTAGCCCGAGAACGAGGTGCCGTTGCGGAAGGGCGGGCGGGGTGGCCCCTCGCGCGCCAGTGCCGCCTGGAACGAATGCCCCGGCGTGCACTCGTGCAGCGTGAGGGCCGGCAGCGTGTACAGCGGGCGCGCCGGGAGGTTGTAGGTGTTCATCATGCAGGCATCGAGCCCGCCGCGCCCGCCGGTGTAGATCGGCGCGATGGCGTCGGGCACCGGGATGATGCCGTGGCGATAGCGCGGCAGGAAGCCGATCGTCTCCCGCAGCTTGTAGTCCGCCTTCTTGGAGACATAGGCCGAGACCGACAGGAGTTCACGCGGCGTCCGGGCGTAGAACTGCGGGTCGGTGCGCAGGAAAGTGAAGAAGTCCTGCATCGATCCCTTGAAGCCGGTCTTCTCCTTCACCACCTCCATCTCGGCGCGAATGCGCGCCACCTCGAGCTTCCCCTGCTCGTGGATCTGGTCGGCGGTGAGCGGGAGCGTGGTGAACTTCTCGATCATCGCCTGGTAGTACGCGTCGCCGTCGGGCATGCGCGTGGCGGCGAGGGTGGTGCGGGCCTTGGGGAGGTACTCCTGCCGGATGAAGGCGAGCAGCTTGCCGTAGCTGGGGGCGATGACGTCGCGCATGACGGCCAGCGCCACGCCGCGCAGCGAGTCGCGCGTGGCCGCGGGGATGGACGGCGGCATCTGCGCGAACGGGGCGAAGAGCGGGTTGGTGGTATCTGCCGCGGTGTAGGGGACGATCGTCTGGTCGCGTCCCTGCACGGCCACCCGCGGGATGGTGAAGCCCCGCGCCAGCCCCGCGCGCATGTTCGTGAACTGGTCGTCGAAGTAGCGCGGCACGTCGCGCAGGCGCGTGAGGAAGCGCTGGTACTCCTCGACGCGCGCAAAGCCCTGCCGCGGCGTGAACTCCGTCCAGAAGAACGAGTCGGAGTTGAACGGCGCCTCGTAGTTCCGGTACTTCACGTCGTTGGCCAGCGCGACGATGGACGCGCGGAAGACGTGGTAGTTCACCTGCTCGTCGGGCGACAGGTCGGCGACCCGGATGGAGTCGAGCGAGGTAATCGTGCGCGTCCAGTAGTCGAGTCGCGCCTGCTGCGCGGCGGCGTCGATGCGCGGGAAGGCATCGCTCCCGCGTCCCATGTCGCGCTGGCGCCATTCCCATTCGGCGGTGTAGAGGGCCCGCAGGCGTGCGTCGGCGGAGGCTGGGGGCTGGGCAAGCACCACGCTCGGCGTCAGCACCGAAAGCGCGACCGCATGGAGGCAGCGACGGGCGTGGCGGTGTATCGCGTTCGACATCTCTCGGACCTCGTGGCGCGCGCGGCGAGCAAAGGCGCCGGATGCGTGTCATACGGCGCCACGGCGAAGCTGTGACGTGCGCCGAGGGCTGGCAAGTCGCCGCTGGCCCGCGGGTCGCACGGGAAAAGGTCACACGCTATGATCCCCCGATCGTTGGCCGCCGCACTCCCCGCTCTCACCCGTCCTCGGGCCGCTCGTCATGCGATTCGCCTCGCCGTTGCGCACCGCTGCGATCCTCGCCGTAGCCGTTGCGGCGATGGCCTGCTCCCGCACCCGTCCCGCCCCCTCGGACGCCTCCGCCGGCGCGTGCTGCCTGGAGCAGGGACGCCGTATCGCCGAGCGACATCGCGTGGCCGCCATCACCACGCGACGCTTCACGCACGCGCAGCTCTGGGGCGCCATGGCGCCGGCGCTTCGTTCGCCCACCGTGCGTGTCACGGCCATCGGCGCCTCCATTCAGGGGCGCGAATTGCGCGCCCTCACCATCGGGTCGGGGCCAACCACCGTCCTGCTCTGGTCGCAGATGCACGGCGACGAGTCGACGGCGACGATGTCATTGGCCGACCTGCTGGCCTGGTTCACGGCGGGCGACCGCGACCCGCTGCGCGACCTGCTCACCGCGCGCCTGCGGATCGTCATGGTCCCGATGCTCAACCCGGACGGGGCGGAGCTCTTCCAGCGCGAGAATGCGTTAGGCGTGGACGTCAACCGCGACGCGCGCCGCCTCTCCACCCCCGAGGCGCGCGCCCTCAAGGCACTGCGCGACTCGCTGCAACCGGCCTTCGCCTTCAACCTGCACGACCAGAACGCGCGCACGCTGGGTGGGCGTGACGGCCGGCAGGTGGCGATCGCGCTGCTGGCGCCGGCGGCCGATGAGGAGAAGTCGTATGGCCCGGTGCGCGCCACGGCGCGCCTGGTGGCCGCGCGCATGCGTGCCGTGCTGGAGCAGGAGATCCCCGGGCGCATTGCCAGGTACGACGACGCGTTCAACCCGCGCGCCTTTGGTGACCTGATCCAGCAGTGGGGGTCGAGCGCCGTCCTGATCGAGAGCGGTGCGCTCCCTGGTGACCCCGAGAAGCAGCGCCTGCGCCGCGTGAATGTCATCGCGATCCTCACCGCGCTCGAGGCGATCGCCACGGGAGGGTACCGCGGTGCCGATCCGCAGGTGTACCAGTCGCTGCCGACGAACGACCGCGCCGCCGTGGACCTGCTCGTCATGGGAGGATCCATCGTCCTGCCGGGGAAGGAGCCCATGCGCGCCGACATCGCGATGAACCACGAGGATGCGTTGCGGGGCGGAACGCTGCGCGTGCGGGAGGTGGGCGACCTGTCGGCGGTCGCGGCGCTCGAT
>CAZVDJ010000633.1:0-3184 GCA_964626245.1 uncultured Gemmatimonadaceae bacterium | reverse complement strand
CAGCCCCACGTCCCTTGCCGCGCAGGGGACCGCCGCGCGTCGCACCGCCCCCGTTCCCACCGATCCGGCCGCCGATGTCGAGGCCGTGCGCCGCGCGTCGCTCGACTACATCGAGGGGTTCTACGAGGGAGACTCCACCAAGCACGTGCGCTCCATCCGGCCGGAATTCTACAAGTACGGCTTCTACTTCAATCCCGACTCCGGCAAGTACCAGGGGATGCAGATGACGTGGCCGCAGGCGCTCGCGTTCTCGCGGCGCGTGCGCGACAACAAGCGCCCCGCCCCCGCCTCGGCTCCCAAGGAAGTGAAGATTCTGGAAGTCTCCGACCAGACCGCGGCGGTGAAGGTCACCGCCTACTGGGGAATCGACTACATGCTGTTGGGCAAGTACGACGGGAAGTGGATGATTTCCCATGTGATCTGGCAGTCGCCTCCACCCAAGCCGTGACTGCGGGGCGATGCGGGGTGACGCGCGGTGACGCGCGGTGACGCGCGGTGACGCGCGGTGACACGCGCTGAGGGCCCAGCGCGCGGTCGCGCGACTGCGTACAACGGATGACATTCCGAGCGCCGGCACCGTGTGGGCCGGCGCTTCTACTTCACCGCCACCCGCCTCGCCATGCGACGTTCCGTGGTCCGCGCGCTTGCAGCGTTCGTTGCCATTCCCCTCGCCGCACCCATAGCTCTGTCCACTCCAGCGGGGGCCCAGCAGCAGACGCCGCCCGGTGGCGCCGCCAACGCGGCGCAGGGACAGCCCAACCAGCAGCAGCGGCGCGGCCCGCGCCCCTACGCGCAGGTGATCACCGAGCGCGCCGTCACCGACGCCGGTGGCGTCACCGTGCATCGCGTGGACGACCGCTGGTTCTTCGAGGTCCCCGACTCGCTGGTGGGGCGCGACTTCCTCCTCGTCACGCGCGTGGCCGGCGTCCCGTCCAACTTCGGCGGCTTCACCTCGGCGGGGACGTCCATCGGAGAGCGGGTGGTGCGCTGGGAACGGTTAGGTGAGCGCGTGCTGCTGCGCGCCGTCGGCTTCGAGGCCGTGGCCGACGACTCGCTCCCCATCGCGCTCTCCGTCGCCAACAACAACGTCGGCCCCATCCTGGCGGCATTCCCCATCCAGGCCTTCACGCGCGACAGCGCGGCCAAGGTCATCGACGTCACCGACTTCTTTGCCGGCGACACGCCCGTGCTGAGCGGGTTGTCGGCGGCGCAGCGCCGCACCTACCAGGTGCGCCGGCTGGATCCCGCGCGTTCGTTCATCGATGCCGTGCGGTCGTTCCCGCTCAACGTGGAAGTGCGCCACACGCAGACGTTCGACGCGGCGGAACCGCCCAGCGAGCGCGAGGCGGGATCGATCTCGCTCTCCATGAGCCAGTCGCTGGTGCTCCTTCCCAAGGAGCCGATGCGACCGCGCTACGCGGACGCGCGCGTGGGCTTCTTCTCGGTGGAGCGCGTGAACTACGGGCTCGACGAACAGAAGGCGGCCAGCCAGGAGTTCATCCGCCGGTGGCGGCTGGAGCCCAAGGACCCGGCGGCCTATGCGCGTGGCGAGCTGGTGGAGCCGGTGAAGCCGATCGTGTACTACCTGGACCCGGCGACCCCGGCCAAGTGGCGTCAGTACGTTAGGCGCGGCATCGAGGATTGGCAGAAGCCATTCGAGAAGGCCGGCTTCAAGAACGCCATCCTCGCCAAGGATCCGCCGAGCAAGGCCGAAGACCCGGAGTGGGATCCCGAGGACATCCGCTACTCGGTGGTGCGGTGGGCGGCCTCGCTCGTGCGCAACGCCGTGGGGCCCAGCACGTCCGATCCGCGCACCGGCGAGATCATCGAGAGCGACATCACGTGGTACCACAACCACATGCGCTCCTATCGCAACCGCTTGATGATCGAGACCGGCGTGGCCAACCCCGCAGCGCGCTCGCTGGAGATTCCCGAGGAGCTGATGGGCGAGACGATGCGGCAGGTGATCACGCACGAGGTGGGGCACGCCCTTGGCCTTCCGCACAACATGATCGCCTCCAGCTCGTACCCGGTGGACTCGCTGCGCAAGGTGTCGTTCACCTCGGTGTACGGCGTGTCGGCGACAATCATGGACTACGCGCGGCAGAACTATGTCGCACAACCCGGCGACGGCCTGCAGCCCAAGGACTTCGTGCGGCGCCTTGGCCCCTTCGACGATTTCGTGATCAACTGGGGATATCGCGCCCTGCCGCAGGCCGCGACGCCGGAAGCGGAACGTCCCATCCTGAACGGGTGGGTCATCAACCAGAACGGGCCGTTCCGGTACCGCTATTCGCAGCAGTTCCTGAGCGGGATCGACCCGAGGTCGCAGACCGAGGACGTGGGGGACCACCCGGTGCGGGCGAGCGAGTACGCCATCACCAACATGAAGAAGCTCGTGCCGCAGCTGGTGAGCTGGACCACCCGCCCCGGCGAGGACTACGCCGACCTCACCGAGATCTACACCGAGACGCTGGGGATGTGGGCGCTGTACATGGGACACGTGGCCAGCATCATCGGTGGCGTGGAGGTGAACGCCAAGGTGAGCGAGCAGCCCGGGGCGGTGTACGCGCCGGTGAACAAGGCGCGCCAGAAGGAGGCGCTGGCCTTCCTGAGCGAGCAGGCGCTGCGCACGCCGGCGTGGCTGGCGCCGCAGGACGTGCTCACACGCATCGGGCCGCAGGTGGGGGGTGGGTCACTGGCCACGCGCCAGGCCAACGTGGTGGCGGCGCTGCTCGACGCGCGGCGGCTTGACCGCATGGCGTTAGGCGAGCAGATGCTCCCGGCGGCGAGCGCCTACCCGCTGAGCGAGTACCTGGGGGATGTGCGGCGCGCGTTGGTGGCCGCGCCGGGCGTCCCGCTCGATGCCAACCGCCGCCAGCTGCACCGCGTGTACCTGGAGCGGCTGGAGGCACTGTTGTCGCCGCCGCCGGCCCCGGCGGCCGGCGGGCCGTTTGGGGGTGGACCGGGCGGTGCGCAGCTGCCGGGGATCCTGGCGGCGCCTAACGTGCGGCGTGGCGACCATGCGGCGCTGGCGCGCGCGGAGCTGCGGGCGGTGCGGCAGGCGGCGACGGCCAATGCGGTCACCGCGAGCGGCGTGGCGCGGGCGCACTGGCAGGACATTGCGGATCGGGTGGAGGAGATCCTGGAGAAGCAGAAGGGGCGGTAGGGGGGCGGGGCGAGG
>CAZVDJ010000632.1:0-3188 GCA_964626245.1 uncultured Gemmatimonadaceae bacterium | reverse complement strand
GGACGTTCTCCACCTGCTGCGCCGCCAGCGCAGTGCCCGGCGTACCGCGGGCCATGGCCGCACGCTCGCGCGTGCGCTTGGCCGCCATGGCGCGGCGGACACCCGGGTGCGCGTTCAGGAACGCGATGTTCTGCCGCAGCGCCTCGGCGTGGCCGACGGCGAGCCGCTCCTCGCGCGTGCGCGCGGCCACCGCCAGCGGGCCGGCGGCCGGCACGGCGGGGGCCGAGTACGCCATCGGCTGCGCCGGCGCGAGCTCGAGCGACGCGGGCGCGGTGCGCGCGGCGCCGAGCAGCTGGAACGACGCCGCCTGCGTGGAGGTCGTGCCGTAGTTGAACGCCGTGACCACGTAGGTCCCGCCCGTCACCGCGAACTCGTTGCACAGCAGGTCTGCCGGCGAGGTGAGCAGCATCGCCTGCCCCAGCGCCAGCGTGCGCGGCGTGCTGAGGTTGAGCGTGGCCTGCGCCGTCACCGAGTCGCCATTCACCGAGACGATGAGCGGCACCGGACCGTTGGGCGTGCACGGCAGGCTGGTGATGGGCGGGACGACGATGGACAGCGACGTGGCGGTGGCCGCGGTGACCGCGGCGCGCGTGCCGTTCACGAAGACCTCGTTGCTGGCGAGGTCGGCGCCGAAGTTGGTGCCGGTGATCGTGACGGCGGCGTTGGGCGTCCACGTGGCCGGCGCCGTGGCCGAGATGGTGGGGGCGCTGAGGCCGCGGACGCGCAGCGGGACCGAGTCGGTCTTCCCCTCGCTCGAGGCGCGGATGTAGGTGGTCCCCGCCGCCAGGCCCGTCACCAGCCCGGCCTGCGACACCGAGGCGATCGCCGGCGTGGCGCTCGACCAGGTGATGGTGCGGCCCGTGAGGACGCGACCGATGGCATCCTGCGCCACGGCGGTGAGCTGCGCCGTCCCTCCCTGCCTAACGCTGGGGGCGCGGGTGTCGATGAAGACGGCAGAGACGGGGACGGGGACCACGGTGAGCCCCACCGTGCCGGCGACCCCCTCGGCGGTGGCGGTGATCGTGGCGGCGCCCGCGCTCACCCCGGTCACGATGCCGGCGTTGTCCACCGAGGCCACGCTCGCCGCCGACGACGACCAGGTCACCACCCGGCCGGTGAGCGGGTTCCCCTTGCCGTCGCGCGGCGACGCCGTGAGCTGCAGCGTGGCGCCAACTTCCAGCTGGCTGGCCAGTGCGGTCACGGCCACACTCGACACCTTGGGCGGTCCCGAGGAATCGCCACCACCGCACGCCGCCAGGGACAGGAGCGGCGCCGCCATACTCCAACGCAGAACACGCATCGAACGCCTCAGGAGAGGAAAGACCCATGCCGGCCTGCCCGGCACGCCCACAAGCTACCGGACACGCAAGCACGCCGTCGACACCGACGGCGCGTTGGCACCGCTTTTCACCCGGACTATCTTGCCCCCGCAGCCGTTACGCCCCGCGGCAGCCCCTTAGAGACCTGTTCCCCGCCCTCAAGGTTCCCATGTCCGATACCGCCCTCCGTCCCGGCGCCTCCGGCTTCAACGGCGTCCGGCGCATCCCGCCCGTGACCAACGAGCCCGTCCGTAGCTACGCCCCGGGTTCGCCGGAGCGCGCCGCGCTCAAGCGGCGGCTGGACACCATGTCGGCGGAGCGCATCGAGATCCCGGTGATCATCGGGGGACAGGAGTTCCGCACCGGCGACATCGGCCACGCCGTGATGCCGCACCGGCACGCGCACATCCTGGCCGACTACCACAAGGCCAACCCGGCGCAGGTGGAGCTGGCCATCGCCGCCTCGGTCAAGGCGCAGCGCGACTGGTCGCAGTGGAGCTGGGAGGATCGCGCCGCCGTCTTCCTGCGGGCCGCCGACCTGCTGGCCGGGCCGTGGCGCGACACGCTCAACGCCGCCACGATGCTCAACCAGTCCAAGACGGTCTTCCAGTCCGAGATCGATGCCGCCTGCGAGCTGATGGACTTCTGGCGCTTCAACGCGCAGTACGCGCAGGAGATCTACCACGAGCAGCCGATTTCCAGCGCGGGCGTCTGGAACCAGAGCGACTACCGCGCCCTGGAAGGATTCGTCTACGCCATCTCGCCGTTCAACTTCACCGCCATCGGCGGCAACCTGGCCGGCTCGCCCGCGCTCATGGGGAACGGCGTCGTGTGGAAGCCGGCGGCCACCGCGATGCTCTCCGGCTATTACATCATGAAGCTGCTGGAAGAAGCAGGGCTGCCGCCGGGAGTGATCAACTTCGTCCCGGGCGATCCGGTGATGATCAGCGAGAAGGTGCTCACGCACCGCGACCTGGCGGGGGTGCACTTCACGGGGAGCACCGGCGTCTTCAACGCGATGTGGAAGACGATCGGCGGCAACATGGCCAGCTACCGCTCGTACCCGCGCATCGTGGGCGAAACGGGCGGAAAGGACTTCATGCTCGCGCACCCCTCGGCCGACGCGCAGGCCTTTGCCGTGGGGCTGGTGCGCGGCGCCTACGAGTACCAGGGGCAGAAGTGTTCGGCGGCCAGCCGCGCGTATGTCCCCAAGTCGCTCTGGCCGCACGTGCGGGAGTCGATGGTCGCCATGATCGAGGACATCCGCATGGGCGACACGCGCGACTTCCGCAACTTCATGGGCGCCGTCATCGACAAGAAGGCGTTCGACAAGATTTCCGGCTACCTGGCCGACGCGAAGCAGAACGCGACGATCGTCGCCGGCGGCACCGCACGCGGCGAGGAAGGGTACTTCATCGAGCCCACGCTCATCGAGGCCCCAACCGCCGACTACCGGCTGATGTGCGAGGAGATCTTCGGCCCGGTGCTCACCGTCTTCGTGTACGACGATGACAAGTGGCACGAGACGCTGGAGACGATCGACCGCACGTCGCCGTACGCGCTCACGGGCGCCGTCTTCTCGCGCGACCGGCACGCGGTGCGCGAGGCGATGGTGGCGCTGCGCAACTCGGCCGGGAACTTCTACATCAACGACAAGTGCACGGGCGCCGTGGTCGGGCAGCAGCCGTTCGGCGGCTCGCGCGCGTCGGGAACGAACGACAAGGCCGGCTCCAAGCTCAACCTGCTGCGCTGGGTGAGCCCGCGGTCGATCAAGGAGACCTTCGTGCCGCCAACGTCGTACCAGTATCCGTTCATGGCTGAATAGAGACGGGAGACGGGAGACGGGAGACGGGAGACGGGAGACGAGAG
>CAZVDJ010000631.1:0-3189 GCA_964626245.1 uncultured Gemmatimonadaceae bacterium | reverse complement strand
CGGCCGGGAGCGATTGCACCTGCGCACTCTCCAGGAGCAGCCCTTCCCGGATGCCGTAGGCCGAGACCACGAGGTCGCGCGACTCGGTGCGCGCCATGACCTCCGCGGCCACCGCCAGCCCGCCCAGGATGATGTCGGAGCGCCCCACGTTGAGGCCGCGCACCTGCGTGCGCTCCTGCGGCGAGCACTCCTGCAGCAGGTCGATGATGTGCTCCAGCTCCTCCCGCGGGACGCGCGTCCCGTGCACGCGGCCCGCGGCGCTCGTGGTCCCCTGCCGGTACAGGTAGATCCCGGCCAGGTTGGTGAACGTCCCGCCCGAGCAGATGAGTTGGGAGCCGCGCCAGTCGCGCAGCGGAAGCGCCTTGCGAATGTCGTCGCGCACGTGCGCACGCAACGCCTTGAGGTCCCGGCGGCGCGGCGACACGCCCAGAAACTGCTCGGTGACGCGAATCGCACCGAACGGGAGCGAGACCAGCCGTTCCAGGAGGCCGTCGGCGTTCATGGCGAGCTCCAGCGAGCCGCCGCCAATGTCCATCACCACGGAGCGCCCGCGCGCCAGGTCGAAGTGCGCGAGCGCCGACCGAAAGGCCAGCCGCGCCTCGTCCTCGCCGTGCAGGAGGCGCACTCGCAATCCGGACTCCCGCCGCACGAGCTCCAGGAAGTGACGGCCGTTTGCCGCGTCGCGCACCGCGCTGGTCGCCACCGCCTCCACGCGCGTGGCGCCGTACTGCCGCGCCAGCGTGGCCATGCGCTGCAGTGCCTCCAGCGCGTGGCGGATGGCGTCTTCCGCCAGCATTCCCGACTTGTCCACGCCGGCCCCGAGGCGCGGGGCGGCCTTCATCTCGTCCAGGACGCGGATGCGCCCGTCGGGGGAGACGTCGGCGACGATCTGGCGGATGGAGTTGGAGCCGATGTCGATGGCGGCCAGCCGCGTGCCGAGCGCGGTGCGCTCCGTGCTGCCGCTGCCTGGGCGGAGGGGGAGGACCCGCGGGCGCAGCGGCGTCGCCACCGTCAGGTCGCCTCGGCCGCGGTGGGCTCGCCGCGTTCGGCCTTCTCGTCCATCTCGAAGCGGTGCTTGATCTGCTTCCCCTCGGCCAGGAAGACCGCGTCCTCGCCGATGTTGGTGGCCAGGTCGGCGACGCGCTCCAGGTTGCGGCTGACGAGGAGGAGCTCGAGCGACGGGTTGATCGTGCGCGCGTCGGCCATCATGTGCGTGAGCAGGATGCGGAAGAGCGAGTTGTGCAGCGCGTCGACCGCGTCGTCGGCCCGGCACACGTCGCGCCCCAGCTGCCCGTCGGCCCGGATGAAGGCGTCCAGCGCGTCGGAGAGCATGCGACGCGCGCGGCGCGCCATGTCCTCGATCTCGGGGTCTGGCGTGATGGAGGCGCGCAGGGCGATGAGGCGCAGCGCCGACTGCGCGATGTTCACCGCGTGATCGCCCACGCGCTCCAGGTCGCTGGACACCTTGATGGCGCTGATGATGAAGCGCAGGTCGCGCGCCATGGGCTGCTGCAGCGCCAGCAGCTCGACGGCCAGCGACTCGACCTCGATCTCGAGCGTGTCGATCTCGCGGTCGCCCTGGATCACCGCGTCGGCCTTTTCCTTGTCGCGCGTCAGCAGGGCGTCGACCGACAGGTCCACCAACTCCTCGGCGCGCGCCGACATGTCCAGCAGGCGCTGCTTGAGCGTCGCCAGCTGGTCATGGAAGTGGCGGAAGCCGCTGGTGGTTGCTTCGGCGGGGCTCATCCGAACCTCCCGGTGATGTACGCCTCGGTCCGCTCCTCGCGCGGGCTGGTAAAGATACGCTCGGTCGCGTCCACTTCGACAAGTCGGCCGAGGTAGAAGAAGGCGGTCTGGTCGGAGACGCGGGCGGCCTGCTGCAGGTTGTGCGTCACGATCACGATGGTGAGTTCCGACTTGAGCTCGTAGAGCAGCTCCTCGACCTTCTGCGTGGCAATGGGGTCGAGCGCCGAGCATGGCTCGTCGAGGAGGAGGACTTCGGGCTGGTTGGCCAGGGCGCGGGCGATGCACAGGCGTTGCTGCTGGCCGCCGGACAGCCCAAGGGCGCTCTGCTTGAGGCGGTCCTTCACCTCGTCCCACAGCGCGGCGCGCCGGAGCGCCGTCTCGACCTGCTCGTCCAGTTCCACGCGCGACGCCGTTCCGTTGATGCGCGGGCCGTACGCCACGTTGTCGTAGATGGACTTGGGGAAGGGGTTCCACCGCTGAAAGACCATCCCCACGCGCTGGCGCAGCTGCACCACGTCCATCTGGCGTCCGTACAGCTCCTCGCCGTCCAGCCGCATCTCGCCGGCGTGCCGCGTGCCGGGGATGAGCGCATTCATCCGGTTGATGGAGCGCAGGAAGGTGGACTTGCCGCAGCCGGACGGGCCGATGAAGGCCGTGACCGAACGCGCCGGCATGGTGAGGTCGATGTCGAACAGCGCCTGCTTGTCGCCGTACCAGAACGAGAAGCCGCTCGCGGCGATGGTGCCGGTCTGCGAGGCGGGCGACGAGAGACGGGCGACGGGCGGGGCGGTCATCCGAAGCGGCCCGTGATGTAGGCCTCGGTGCGGGAGTCGCGCGGCGTGGTGAAGAGCTGGCTGGTGGGCGACACCTCCACCAGCTCGCCGGTGAGCATGAAGGCGGTACGGTCGGAGACGCGCGCGGCCTGCTGCATGTTGTGGGTCACGATGATGACGGTGACGGTGCCGCGCAGCTCGTAGACGAGTTCCTCCACCTTTTGCGTGCTGATGGGGTCCAGCGAGGCCGTGGGCTCGTCGAGGAGGAGGACGCGCGGCCCGGTGGCCAGCGCGCGGGCGATGCACAGGCGCTGCTGCTGGCCGCCGGAGAGCCCGGTGGCCGAGTCCTTCAGGCGGTCCTTCACCTCGTCCCACAGCGCGGCGCGGCGCAGCGAGCGCTCCACGATCTCGTCCAGGGCGCGGCGACCCGGGGTCGCTCCCCCTAACCCCTTGAAGCCGGCGGCGACGTTCTCGCGGATGGACATCGTGGGAAAGGGAGTGGGGCGCTGGAAGACCATCCCCACGCGGCGGCGCACCTCGATGGGCGAGGCGCTGCGTGCGTAGATGTCCTGTCCGTCCAGCAGGACCTCACCCTCGGTGCGGGCGCCCGGGATCGTCTCGTGCATCCGGTTGAGGCAGCGCAGGAGCGTCGACTTGCCGCACCCCGACG
>CAZVDJ010000630.1:0-3193 GCA_964626245.1 uncultured Gemmatimonadaceae bacterium | reverse complement strand
GGCCCGGTGGGCGATGGCGAAGCCGTCGCCGGTGGCCACCATGGGATTGGTGGTGTAGCGGTAGATCTGGCCGCACCCGCCAGCCGCAATCACGGTGGCGTCGGCGCGAATCTCCACCGCCTGCCCCAGCACGCTGGCCCGCACGCCGGCGCAGCGGCCCTCCTCCACGATCAGGTCCAGCACGCGCGCATGCTCCAGGACGTTGGCCCGTTGCGTCGACCGCACGCGATCGATGAGCGTGCGCGCCACCTCGGCCCCGGTCCGGTCGCCGTGTGCGTGCACGATGCGTCGCGCGGAGTGGGCCGCCTCGCGTCCCAGCTTGAGGGTCCCGTCGGTACCCAGGTCAAACGCCGCTCCCGCCAGTTGCAGCTCGCGCACGCGGGCCGGCCCTTCCTCCACCAGCACCTCCACCGCCTCGCGGTCACAGAGCGCGGCACCGGCCGCCAGCGTGTCCTTGCGGTGCAGCTCGGGCGAATCACCGGCGCCGAGGGCGGCGGCAATTCCCCCCTGCGCATACGAGGTGGCACTGTCGTGCAGCGTGCGCTTGGTCAGGACGAGCACCTCGCCGTGCGGCGCGGCGCGCCAGGCGGTGTGCAGCCCGGCCACTCCGCTTCCGATGACGAGGAATCGCGTGCGCAGGAGGGACGGCATGACCGGTGACGATGGCGGCGGCGGTGTCGCCGGCGAGGGAAGGCGGGAAGAAACGGGGGAGACTGGCGACGCGGCGACCGGCGGACCGAACGACGCGGAGACGTTGCGCGGGAGCGATGGTGACGCGTCGCGCGCCACGCGAGATTGTGGTGCGTCGCCACCGACAGGATACCGCCATGCGCACCCCCTTTACCATGCCCCTGCGGCTGACGACCCCTGTCGCCGCGGCCCTGATCCTCGGGGCGGCAACCGGCCAGGCCCAGTGGACCCCGCTCTCCAGCGGCACCACCGCCTCGCTCCGCGGCCTGAGCGTGGTGGATGGGCGCATCGCGTGGGCGAGCGGAACGCGCGGCACCGTGGTGCACACCAGCGACGGCGGCGCCACCTGGCGGGTCGACTCGGTCCCCGGGGCGGGGGCGCTGGACCTGCGGGCGGTGCACGCGCGCAGCGGCCGCGTGGCCCACGTGGCGGCGACGTCCGGGCGCATCTATCGCACCACCGACGGCGGCGCCACCTGGTCGCTGCGCTACCGGGCCACCGACACCACCACCTTCCTGGACGCCATCGACTTCTGGGACGACCGGAACGGGATCGCGTTAGGCGATCCGATCGGCGGGCGCTTCGTGATCCTGCGCACCCGCGATGGCGGGGAGACGTGGGAGGAAGCGCCCGCCGCACAGCGCCCCGCCGCCGTGGCCGGTGAGGCCGCCTTCGCCGCCAGCGGCTCGTCGCTCATCGTCGAGGGGTCGGCCGACTCGCTGGTCGCGTGGCTCGGCACCGGCGGCACCGCGGCGCGCCTGCATCGCACGGTGGAGCGCGGCGCCCGGTGGGAGGTCTTCGACACGCCGATCCGCCAGGGCGATCCGTCGACGGGGATCTTCTCGGTCGCTCGCGTCCCCGGCGGCGGGATCGTGGTGGTGGGCGGCCACTACGCCGAGAACGACAACACGCTGCGGAACGCCGCCGCCACGCGCACCGGCGCCGAGTGGCGACTCATCACCACGGACGCGCCGCGTGGCTACCGCTCCGGCGTCGCCTTCGCCCGCATGGGCAGCGGTGCCACCATCGGGATCGCCGTGGGGCCGGGCGGGAGCGACGTATCGACCGACGGCGGGATGCGGTGGGCCGCCTTTGACAGCGTGGGGTATCACGCCGTCCGCGCCTCGCGCGATGGTATCTTCTACGCCTCGGGAAGCGGGGGGCGAGTGGCCCGATTCGATCCGCGCACCTTGCCGTCCC
Source organism: uncultured Gemmatimonadaceae bacterium (assembly GCA_964626245.1). Lineage (GTDB taxonomy): Bacteria > Gemmatimonadota > Gemmatimonadetes > Gemmatimonadales > Gemmatimonadaceae > SCN-70-22. Next base: position 1,303 of record CAZVDJ010000630.1, on the reverse strand, counting down.
GTCCGTGACGTGCCCATCCACCGTTCACCGTCCGTCCGACCCGACATGATGTCGTTCGTCCGTCCCCGCACCACGCTGGTCGCTCGTCTCCGCCGCCGTCCGCTCGCACATCGCCGCGCCGGCGCCCTCGCGCGTGCGCTGGCAGTGCTGACCGTGTTCGCCCCGCTCGGCACGCTCGCCTGTGGCAGCGAGCGCACGCCCGCCCAGGAATCCAGCGAGGTGGGGCTTCCGCCAGCCGCAACGACCGAGGCGCCCGCCACCTTCAGGGTGCGCTTCGAGACGAGCAAGGGGGCCTTCACCTTCCAGGCGCACCGGTCCTGGGCGCCGCGCGGCGTCGACCGGCTGTACAACCTGGTCCAGAGCGGCTTCTTCGACAACACGCGCTTCTTCCGCACCGTGACCGGCTTCATGGTGCAGTTCGGCGTGCCCGGTGACCCGGCGGTGAACTCGGCCTGGGAGAACCTGGCCATTCCCGACGACTCGGTGGCGGAGAGCAACACCCACGGGCGGATGTCGTTCGCCATGGCCGGGCCGGGGACGCGCACCACCCAGGTGTTCATCAACCTGGTGGACAACCGCTCGCTCGACGAGATGGGCTTTGCCCCGGTGGGCGAGGTGGTCGAGGGGATGGCGGTGATCGACTCGCTGTACGCGGGCTACGGGGACGGCCCGCCGTCGGGCTTTGGCCCCGACCAGATGCGCCTGATGCGCGAGGGGAATGCCTACCTGGAGCGCGAGTTTCCGCGGCTCGACTTCATCCGCACCGCGCGGCTCCTGACCGACGCGCCGGCCGCGCCGCCAGCTGCAGCCCCCGGCGACACCGGCACGCTCTCCTCGCTCCCCCCCGTTCCCGAGGCGACGCCGGCAACGGGCGCGACGCCGCCTCCGCGCAAGACCAACGCGCGGCAGCTCGCGCGATAGGTCCCCCTGGCCACCACCCGCCTGCTGCAACGCGCCGGTCGCGGCACGCTGGCCGGCGCCGTGGTGGCCGCGAGCCTCGTGGCTGGCCATCGTGCCGGCGCGCAGGCGCACGAGCCGGGACACGGCGCCGGACCGGCCACTGCCGCGCGCCGCGCGTGGGGCGCCATGGCCATCGGTGTGGCGACGCACGCATCGCCCGGGGCGCTGGGGCGCCGCGCCACGGAGGGCTACCTCACCCAGCCGATGCTGATGGGAAACGTGCAGCTGGCGGGCGGGTGGCTGCACGCCCTGGCGACGCTCAACCTGGAGGGGCGTACGCTGCGCCGCCGCGCCAGGTGCCCTCGGCCCCGCCGACGCGCTTGGTGCCGATCGCCCAGTGGTC
>CAZVDJ010000629.1:0-3200 GCA_964626245.1 uncultured Gemmatimonadaceae bacterium | reverse complement strand
GCCCACGCCGCGATCGCCCGCGCGCCCGCGGCGGGCGGCACGCCCGGCAAGCCGCGCCGAGAGGGCGCCGCCGATGAAGACGCCCACCACCTCCAGTACCAGCCAGTCGCGCCACGGATCGACGTCGGTGGGGAGCCGATCGGCGAGCGCGGCGCCCGAGGCGCCAGCTGCAACTGGCGGTGCGGCGCCCGCCAGGGCCAGCGTCCGCCCCGCGGTGACCGCAAAGGCGCCCGACGCGCCGAGCCCGCGCCCGGCGACCACGAAGGAGAAGAGGAGGAGCAGTCCGAGCAGCAGGCCGCAACGCACCGGATCGGCATACGGCGCGGGGCCGGGAGTCGAACACATGCCTAACGCCTCGCGCCGGCCGGCGCACCCTCGCCGCGTCCCGGCCGGGCGTTCTCCTTGGGAAGTCCGCGCCCCTCCCAGTCGGTGAACGAGCCGTCGTACAGGCGAATCGGGTGCCCGAGCAGGCGCGCCGCGAAAAGCATCATCGTGGCCTGCTGGCCGATGTGGCAGTAGCCGACCACCGTGTCGCCGGGCTGCACGCCCGCCTCGCTGAAGATGCGCTGCAGCGCCTCGCGCGAGAGGAACTGCAGCGAATCGTTGGCCAGCGTATTGAACGGGATGTTGCGTGCCCCGGGAATGTGGCCGGCGTCGTGCGACTCGCCGTTGGCCATCTTCATGCCCGGCCCCTCGAAGAACATGGGGGATCGCGCGTCGATGAGGCGAATGCGCGGCGCGCGCGCGTTCGCCTGCACCCAGGCGTGGTCGACGACCAGCGAGCGATCCTGTGCCACCGTGAGGCGGCCCGGCGACGCCGGCGGGGGCAGCTCGCGGGTGAGCGGGAGCCCCGCACGCCGCCAGGCCTCGTTCCCGCCATCCAGCAGGCGGGTGCGGTCACCCAGTCCCGCCACCTGCAACGTCCAGACGATGCGCGTGGAGGGAGAGGCCCAGTCGGCCCCGGGAATCACCACCACGCGGCTGCGGTCACCGATCCCCAACCCCTCGAGCGTACGGCGCAGCGTGGCCTCGTCGGGCAGCTCCAGCACCGGCGCCCCCTCGGCCCGGGGCGCGGCCAGCTGCGGCATGGTCACGAGCCGCGCCCCCGCGATGTGCCCGGACTCGTAGTCGTCCTTGGGGCCCACGTGCAGCAGGACGAGGTCGGGGTCGCGCAGCTCGCGCGCGAGTTGCGCGGGGGTCACGAGCAGCTGCTGCGCCGATGCCGGCGCGGCATGCAGCACGAGGTGCGAAGCCATCGCCGCGACGGCGAGAGCGGTCAGACGGGACATCGGCGCTCCTGGAAAGGGACGCCGTGATGATGCCTCCAGGAATGAACGCGGTGGTGGAGCCGCCGTGCGCGAGTTGTGCGGAAGTGGTGTGCGGCGCGCGTCAGCGCTCGAAGCGGTAGCCCGACTTGAAGACGGTGACGAAATGCCGCGGATCGGCCGGGTCGTCCTCCAGCTTGCGCCGCAGCTCCACCACGTGCGAGTCGACGGTGCGCGACATCACCAGCGGCCCGTAGCCCCAGACCTCGCGGAGGAGCTCCACGCGAGAGGCGACACGTCCCTCGCGCCTGACGAGCGCCAGCAGGAGGTCGAACGCCTTGGGAGAGAGGGTCACGGCGCGTCCGTCGCGCAGCACCGTGCGCGCCGCGGGGTCGATGGCGATGGCGCCGAAGGCGATCCCCCCCTCGGACGCGGAACCGGTGCGTGCCGCCTGCCGTCGCAACAGCGCGTGCACGCGTTCCAGCAGCTCGAGCAGGCTGAACGGCTTGGTGACATACTGGTCGGTGTCCAGGCGAAAGGCGCGGATCTTGTCGTGCTCCTCGCCGCGCGCCGAGAGGATGATCACCGGGAGGTCGGTGCGGTGCCCCCGGAGCGCGCGCAGCACCTCGAAGCCGTCGAGCCCCGGCAGCATGAGGTCGAGCAGTATCAGGTCGGGCGACCAGGCGCGCACCAGCGCCATGACGTCGCGCCCGTCGCCCACCGTGCGTACCTCGAATCCCTCGAGCCGGAGGTTGTGGGCCAGCAGCTCGGCGAGGTCGGACTGGTCCTCGACCACCAGCACCTTCGCGCTCACATCGCCCCGCCCGGGATGGTGACGACGAAGGCGGCGCCGCCCCCCGGGGCGTCCTCCACCCACGCCCGACCGCCGTGCTCGCGCGCGATCTCCCGCACGACGGTGAGGCCGATGCCGCTGCCGCCGGCTGCACGCGCCCCCGCCTCGCGACCGCGCTCGTACGGGTGCCAGATGCGCTCGCGTTCCGCCGGCGGCACGCCGGGGCCGGAGTCGATCACCGCCAGCCGCAAGCCGCCGCCGGCCTCGCGCGACACGTCGATCACCACCGGTGCGCCATCGCGCCCGTACTTCACCGCGTTGTCGAGCAGGTTGAGGAGGACCTGGCGCAGGGCGCCGCGCTTGAGCATGGCGGGGAAGGTCTCCACCCCGGTCACCTGGATCGTGATGGCCCGCGGCGCCGCCAGCGGCGCGAACTCGCGCGCCACCTGTCGCGCCTCCGCGGCGGCATCGGTGGCCACGAGCGGCGTCTCGTCGCGACGCGAACCACGGGCAAAGCGCAGCAGCCCTTCCACCAGGTGCTGCAGCCGCAACACCTCTCGGTCTGCCAGGTCCAGCGCGGAGGCGCGCACGGCCGGGTCGCTGTCGCGCCCCAGTCGAATGGTGTCGAGCACCAGCCGGACCTGCGCCAGCGGCGTGCGCAGCTCATGCGAGACGTTGGCCACGAAGTCCGAGCGCTCGGCGGCGAAACGCGCCTCGCGGCGCAGCTGCAACGCGGCGAGCACCGTGAGGCCGAGCGCCAGCGCGAGCAGCCCGAGCAGCAGCGGGATGCGCGAGGCCGGCGTGCCGCCGATGAGGAGGGCGCCGGCGACGGACGGACGGATCTGCGCCGCCACGTGCATCCTGGCGAATGCCTCGGGGAGCATGTTCCGCGACCGCGAGTCCCACGATACGTCGCGTCGCGACGCGAAGATCGCCCGTCCGTGCCGGTCCGACACTTCCAAGTCGATGGCCTCGACGTTGGCGCGCCCCCGCACCAGGCTGGCCGGCAGCAGGTCACCGTCCTTCAGCACGGCTGCGAGCAGCGAGTCGACGCCGGCGCTGGAGTACTCCGCGGCGTAGACGACGGTGTCGCCCCACTGCGTCGGCATCAGGCGCGTCGCCATGACGCGCATCTTGCCCTC
>CAZVDJ010000628.1:0-3205 GCA_964626245.1 uncultured Gemmatimonadaceae bacterium | reverse complement strand
GCCTCGCTCCGCGGCCGGCTCAGGAAGCCGGTGAAGGCGACGCGCCGCCCCTTGAGCTCCTTCACGCGCCCCGTCGGCACGGCGGCCGGGCGCTGCCGCAGCGCCTCGATCAACTCGGCCGCCGTCTCGTAGCGCCTGGTGCGCGCCCCCAGGCAGCGATGGATCACCTCCTTCAGCTCGTCGCTGCAGGGCAGCGTGCGCACGTCCTTGCTGCGCATGGGGCTCGACACGTCGCCGCGCAGCAGCATGGCCAGCAGCATCCCCACCTGGTAGATGTCGTCGCGCTGCTGCCACTTGCGCACCTTTCCCCACGCGATCTCGGTGGGGGCCCCCATGGGGTTGAACGCCTCGGCGGTGACTCCCTTGCGGCTGAGCTGGTGCGTGGCAATGCCGAAGTCGCCCAGCTTGAGCTGGCCGTCGCCGCAGACGAAGACATTGAATGGCGTCAGGTCGCGATGCAGCCCCTGCCCGCGATGCAGCGCGTCGAGCGGGGCGAGGATCGCGGCAATCTCGCGCCGCACGAAGCGCTCGTCCTGCCCACCGTGCTGCGTGAGCCACGCCCCCAGGTCGCCGTGCTCGGCGTACTCCATCGTCAGGCAGTAGCGCATCCCGCGCCCCTCGGGCTCCGCAAAGCGGTCGTACACCCTCAGCGCACGCGGCTGCCGCTCCAGGAGCTGCGCGAAGTACGCCTCACGCAGCCACGTGGTGATGTTCGTCGTGATCTTGACGCACACGGGCGATGGCACGGCGCGCGTGGGGCCGGCGACGGGGGTGGCCAGGTACACCTCCCCAAACCCGCCCTTGCCTATCATCTCGTCGAGCCGGTAGGTGATCCCCGACTCGCTGCTGTGGGCGAGCTGCGGCGCGGCGAGTCGTGCCGGTGCCGTAGCGCCCGGCGCGCCGGGCTCCGCGTCTCGGCGCCTGGTGGCGGTGCGCGTCGTCGTGGACGCGCGACGTACGGTCGCCGCGCGTCGCGTCTTCGCGGGATGGATGGACGTGCGTGGTCGGCTCATCGCCCGATAAGGTACGGCGCCAGCACGAGGTCCACATCGCCCCGCAGCCATGCCGCCGGCTTCCCGGTGCGAAAGAAGGGGTACGACAGCATCGACCCCGACACCGTGGTGTGCACCACGCGGGCCAGGGCACGCGCATCGGTATCGGCCCGCAGCTCGCCAGCCGCAATGGCCTCGCGCACCCATTGCTCCAGCATCGTGCGCGTCGCACGCGCGTGCCTCGCCACCCCGGCGTGCGTCTCGGGATCGCTCAGGTCCATCTCCAGCCACGCCAGGTGGTGGGCCAGCGACGCCGGCGTGCTCACCATTCCCGCGAAGTGCTCGGCGTAGGCGCGAATGGCCTCCAGCGGCGACTCGTGCTGCGCGCGCAGCGCGACATACATCTCATTGCCCTCCTCGGCGAAGCGGGCGTTGAGGGCGCGCAGCAACGCGTCCCGGGACCCGAAGCGCTGCACGAGCGCGCCGGCGGTGATCCCCGCCTCGGCACCAATGGCGGCCAGCGTGAGGTCGCCGGGGCGCACCCGCTGCATCACGCGATACGTGGCGGCAAAGACGTCGTCGTCGGAGACCTTGCGAGGGCGCGGGCTCACGCGGTGGCAAAGAAAAGGCTTGACAGTTTCTAAAGTGACGTTTAGAAACTACGCCAGCGGCGTCGATGCGTCAACCACAGCCCGGAGGGAACGATGCGCCGAGTGGTCTACGGAGGGGCGTGCTCGCTGGATGGCTACATCGCACGCGCAGATGACGGGATGGACTGGCTCATGTGGGGCGACGACGTGGCCGAAGTCGTGTCTGCGACATGGGCGCGCTACGACACCTTCCTGCTGGGACGTCGCACGTACGACGTGGCCGCTCGAAGTGGCCAGGGGGGCGGCGAGATGCCTGGCGTGCGAAGCGTCGTCTTCTCGAGAACGATGGCCCAGCCCCCGGCGCGCGGCGTGGAGTTGGTGCGCGACGACGCGGCAGGCTGGCTGCGCGCCGCGAAGGAGCAGCCCGGCAAGGACATCTGCGTCATGGGTGGGAGCGACCTGGCACTCACCTTCCTGGAGGCCGGCCTGGTGGACGAGATCGGCTTCAACGTGCACCCCGTGCTGCTGGGCACGGGGATCCCGGCCCTGCGCCCGATGTCACGCCAGCTCGACCTCGTCCTCACCGAGGAGCGGCGCTTCGCGAACGGTTGCGTGCTGCTGACGTACGACGTGAAGCGCTGAGGCACGTGCGCCTAACGCCAACTGGAACGCCTCCGCCAGCTACGCCAGCTGCCCGCCGACGGGAAGGGTGCGGATCCGGCGGCCGGTGGCCGCCGCGATGGCGTTGGCCAGGCAGGGGAGCGCACTCGGCACCCCCATCTCCCCTGCCCCAACCGGCGGCAGCGCGCTCGGGACGACGTGCACCTCCACGTCGGGCGCCTGCGACATCCGCATGAGGCGATAGTCCGTGAAGTTGCGCTGCACCACACGCCCCTCGCGCACGGTGATGGCCTGCCGCATCGCCGCCGAGAGGCCGTCGATGGTGCCGCCCATCATCTGCGCCTCGATTCCCAGCAGGTTGACCGGCTGCCCCACGTCCACCACGCAGATGCACCGGTGGAAGACCACCTCGCCGCGCACCACGCTCACCTCCATGGCGTGTGCCGCGTAGCCGCCGAAGGTGAAGTGGCAGGCCACTCCTCGACCGCGCCCGGCGGGGGTGGGCGTGCCCCAGCCGATGCGTCGCGCCGCCTCCTGCAGCACGTGCACCAGGCGCGCGGTGTCGAACTGCGGGCCGCCGTGATCACGATACGGCTGCTGGCGGGCGGCCCCGATCAACTCCAGCCGCAACGCCACCGGGTCGCGCCCCGATGCCAACGCCACCTCGTCGATGAAGCTCTCGGTGGCAAAGGCGCCAAAGGTGTGCAGCGGGCCGCGCCACCATCCCATCGGAAGTCCGAACGGGACGGTGACCACCTCGCTCAGGTAGTTCGGAACGATCCCGGCCGGGTAGTTGTCGGGATCACACAGCCCCACCCACTCGGGGTCGTCCACCTTGTCCGGATCGCGGAACTTGCGCGACGTCGCCGAGACACGGTGCGACCACGACGTCACCCGCCCCGACGCGTCGAGCGCGGCCTTCATCTCATGCACGCCGAACGGACGGTAGAAGTCGTGGGCCAGGTCATCCTCGCGCGTCCACACCAGCTTGACGGGGCGCCC
>CAZVDJ010000627.1:0-3210 GCA_964626245.1 uncultured Gemmatimonadaceae bacterium | reverse complement strand
TGCGCCACATCCACTGCGGAAAGCGGACGAAGCCCCCCCGCGCCTCGTCGGCGTCGGCGTCCTCGCCCGTGGCGCGCACGAACCGGTTCACGCGGAACGCGTCGGGCCAATCGCCCTCGACCGCGACCGCCGAGAATCCCAGCTCGCGGATGAGGCGCTTGGTGATCTCGGCGCGTACGCGATAGAAGTCGTGTGTCCCGTGCGACGCCTCGCCCAGCAGCACGTAGCGGGCCCCTTCCGCCAGCTGCAGGATGGGGTCGAAGTCGTGCGGGGCGCCCTCCAGCGGGCGCGCCGCACGCGCCACCACGCGCGCGGCGTAGCGCGCATCGCTCAGTGCCGTCGAACCAGTCATGCGCCCACCTCCAGTGCCTCCAGCACCTCCGCATCCGAGGTATCGTGGAAGTCGTCGTACCATCGTCCCACGCCGTAGAAGGGGCGTGGCATCGACAGCGACACGCAGCGCACGCCTCGCCGCTGCAGCGCCTCGCACGCGCTGTCCGATGCCACCGGGACGGCCACGACGATCTCGCGTGCGCCGGCCTGCCGCACCGCGTCCACGGCCGCCGCCATGGTCGCGCCCGTCGCCAGCCCGTCGTCGGCCAGGATCACCGTCGTGCCCCGCAGGTCCAGCGGCGGGCGGCCGCCGCGAAAGACCTGCTCCCGGCGCGCGAGCTCAACCGATTCCTCGTCCAGCACCGGCTGCATGTCGCGCATGGTGAGTCCGAGCTCGGCCATGAGGTCGCGGTCCAGCACCTGCACGCCGCCGCTGGCCAGCGCGCCAACCGCGAGCTCGCGATTCCACGGCACGCCCAGCTTGCGCACCGTGAAGACGTCGAGCGGGAGCTGCAGCGAGCGGGCCACCTCCGCCGCCACCAGCACGCCGCCGCGTGGCAGGCCGAGCACCAGCGTCGCTGGTCGTGCGGCATAGGTCGAGAGTAGCGGCGCCAGCCGCCGGCCCGCCTCCTGTCTGTCGGAGAAGTGCATCATCGGTCCTCCGCGCGCCGGACTGCCGTGCACGCTGCAGGGCGCTGCAGCGCGACGGCCCAACGAGACGCGGCGCTTCGACTGATCGAATGTGAGGCGCGGGCCGGCGCACGTCCGTCGGAGTTCTTCCCCGTCACGCGGGGGAAGGATCGGATGGCGTGCGGCGCCCCGGCGCGAGAGAGTTGACGGTGCTGGAGGCGGGCAGCGCCGACCGCCGTGCGATGCCCGCGGAGTTGAGCCCTCACCGTGGTGCCATATGTCACGTCCACATGAGCTGGTCACGCTGGCCACCCGGTTTCGCGACGAGCTGGCCCTGAGCGTGTACCTTCGCGCGTCGGTCGAGAACCCTGCCGATCGCAACGCATGGCAAGTGGAGCTCGAGCATGCCCTCGAACCCGTGCGCGCCGGCCTGGCCGACGCCAGCCACGACACGCGCAGCGCGCTGGACGCGGCCATCGATCGGCTGCGTGAATGGCTCGTGACGGAGCGTGGCGCGCTGCGCGCCGCTGGCGTCGTCGCCGTCGTCTCGCCCGATCGCGTCCTGTATGCACGCTCCACCGACCTGCCGGTCCCGACGCTCGCCCGCTGGGGACGCGGCGTGTACCTCGCGCCGCTCCTGCGCAACGCGTCGTTGGGGGTGACGTCCGCCATCCTGCTGCTCGATGCCAGGCACGCGTCGCTCTTTCGCTTCACGCCGCCCCGCCGCCTGGAGCGCGTGGAGGCGCGCGAGGCGACCGCCGGCGAGGACTTCGAGCGTCGCATGGGCGGGGCGGTGGGCGGCTTCCACATGGGGACACGCGGGGGGACGGCGGCCGACGATGCCGCACGCCTGCACCTGACGGAACGCGACCGTCTCTTCACGGCGATGATGTCGCGGGCCGCCGAAGTCGCCGGTGACGACGGGTGGATCGTGCTGGGGGGGACGGCACGCTCTGTGGCGGCGGCGCGCGCCCTGCTGCCCGAAGGGCTGGAGAATCGCGCCATTCCGCTGGAGCGGCTCGACGTGCACGCGAGTGACTTCGAGGTGGCACAGGCGGCCGCGGCTGCCATCGACCGGCGCGAGACCTCCCGCGATCGCGAGGTGGTGCACGACATCCTGGAGGAGTACGGAGCCCGCGGACGTGGCGTGGCCGGGCTGTCGGCCACGCGGGCCATGCTCGAGCGGGAAGGCGTGGCCGACCTCATCCTGAGCGAGCGCTTCGTCTCCGGTCATCCGGACGAGGCCGATGCGCTGCTGGCGCAGGCGCTGGGGCAAGGGGCGACGATCCGTCAGGTGCAGGGCGACGCCGCGGCGGAGATCGACGCCCGCGCCGAGGGCGTGGCGGCGCGCCTTCGTTATGCGCCGAAGGCAGCACCCGCGGCCGAGACTGCCGGCTGACCGGTCGTGGCGCCGGGAGACCCGGCGGGGGCGCGGCTGTCGGGCGCCCCCGCCGCATCGTGTCGGGGTCCGGCATTCCCTTCGTCATCGATGGCGGCCAGGAACTCGGCGCGGTCAATCACCTCGCGCGCGATCAGGTGGTGCGCCACGCGCTCCAGCGCCGCGCGCTCACGCTCCAGCGTCTGACGGACGCGCTCGTGTGACTCGTTGAGCAGCCGCCGGATCTCCTGGTCGATCACGCGCGCGGTCGCCTCGCTGTACTCCACCGCGCCGCCCGCCGGGACATCGAGGAAGAGGGCACGCGTCGGCCGTTCGAAGGCCGCCAGCCCCAATGCGGGGCTCAGGCCGTAGCGCGTGACCATCTCCCGCGCCAGGTCGGTGGCGCGCTGCAGGTCGTCGTGCGCGCCCGTGGAAGGCTCGCCAAAGACCAGCTCCTCCGCCACCCGCCCGCCCAGGAGCACATCCAACCGGTCACGCAGCTCGGATTCCGTCAGCACGTAGCGATCCTCGCTGGGCTGCTGGCGCGTGTAGCCAAGTGCCCCGATGCCACGCGGAATCACGGAGATGCGCGCGACGCGGTCGGCCGCCGGCCGCCGCTCGCTCACCAGCGCGTGCCCCGCCTCGTGGTAGGCCACGATCGTCTTCTCGCGCTGGCCGATCACGCGCGAGCGCCGCTCCAGCCCGGCGATCACGCGATCGATGGCGTTCTCGAAGTCGACCGGCTCCACCGATTCCTTTCCCTGGCGGGCGGCGGCGAGCGCCGCCTCGTTCACCAGGTTGGCCAGGTCCGCGCCGACAAAGCCCGGCGTACGGGCAGCGATGGTGGCAAGGTCGACGTTGGGCGCGAG
>CAZVDJ010000626.1:0-3219 GCA_964626245.1 uncultured Gemmatimonadaceae bacterium | reverse complement strand
CTTCCGAGGGCGCGACGCCATCGTGTGCGGTCGCGGTCACGAGGTCCCCCCCAGCGTCCGGAGCGCGAACGCGCTGACCATCATGCCCGCGACATACACGGGAACACCGAAGGCGCTGTACCACAGGGCGCGCCCCGACACATCCGCCAGGAAGCGCCGCATCATCAGGACCTGCACCAGCAGCAGGCCGGCGACGATGGCCGCTTCTCGCTGCAATCCGAGCCCGAGCTCGAGACCGATCACGACCAGTTGCGCCGCAATCATCACCGCGCAGGCGACGTAGCCGGCGCGCTGCTCGCCCAGTTGCACGGGGAGCGACCGAACGCCGGCGATGCGGTCGCCCGCTACGGACTTGTAGTCATTCAGCGTCATGATCCCGTGCGCCCCAAGACTGTAGAAGAGCGCGACGAAAACGATGGGCCAGGGGAGGGCCGTCCCGCCCGTGAGCACGGCAGCGCCACATATCCACGCGAGCCCTTCATACGAGAGCCCGACCGCGAGATTTCCCCACCAGCCGTTCCGCTTGAGTCGAACGGGGGGCGCGCTGTACAGCCACGCCGAGACAAGGGCCAGCGCGGTTGCCGCGAAGCCGAGGGGACCAAGGAGTGCCCCGAGCGCAAGCGAACAGAGTGTCCACAGAATCGCGAAGGCCAGTCCGCTCCGCCCCGGCACCCGACCGCTCGGGATGGGACGATGCGGCTCGTTCAGCTGATCCACTTCCCGGTCGAACCAGTCGTTCACCACCTGACTCGCGCCGCACACCATTGGACCGGTGACGAGCAGCCCCAGCAGCACCGCCCCACTCCGACTCGACAGCGGAACCCCGGCCGACACCGCCCCGCACAGGAAGGCCCACATCGGCGGAAACCAGGTGACCGGCTTGAGCAGCTCCACGAACGCGCCAACCTGAGGCCGCCCGCCCGACCGTAATCTTGGCTCGACTGTTGTGACTGTCAACATTCATTGACATCCGGTATACAAGAAGACCTGACAGGTGGATGATCAACCTGTCAGGTCGGGTAGGTCCTCAGTCGCTGACTTCGGCCTCGCTGGTGTCCGCGGGGACGAGCTTGTGACGTCGCAGCTTGATGTAGAGACTCTGCCGGCTCAAGCCGAGCAGTTCGGAGGCGGCGGTTCGGTTGTCGCCCGTAAGCACGAGCGCGGCCTCGATGAAATGCCGCTCGACCAGGTCGACCGTATCGCGCAGCAGTTCGGGGAGGGAGACGCGCCCCACGAGGTCGGTGAGCTGCTCGACCGCCCGCGTCAGGTCGCGCGCCCCCTGCGGCGCTCCGCTCAGCCGGCGTCCGACATCACGGATGAAGAAGCCGATGCAGGGCAACTCCGCTTCCGTTGCACCTGCCGCGGACAGCTCCACTTCCGTCGAGGTTCCGTGCTCCCCTCGCGCCGCGGTGTGCAGCAGACGAATGGCGCCGTGCTGCTTCAGCGTGGTGAGCATCACGGTCAGGTCTGCCCCGGGTCGTCCGATCCAGTCGGAGAGCGGTCGTCCGATCGCCTGCGCTGAGGAACTGAGCTGGCACAGGTCGAGGAACGAGCGGTTCACCGCCAGCAATGTCCCTTCGAGATCGGTCGTCGCGAAGGCATCGGGCGCGGTGTCGACCAGCTTGGTCGTCATGCTGCGCACGCGCTCGTCTTCCGACGGTGCGCCGGCTGACGCCGTGAGCAATCGCACGAAGTACAGCGTCGACGATTCCTGCCGGAAGCACGACACCGAGACGCGCGCCTCGCGACCGTCCGCCAGGTGCACGTCGGCTTCGCTCACGCGTCCCGACATGCGCGCCGTGACCAGCAACTCGTTCAGCTCGCGGGCAGACTCCCCCTCGATATCGAACGGGAATGCCCGCCCGAGCAGCCGGTCGGGGGAGGTACCGAAGAAGCGCCCTGCGGCTGCGTTGGCATCGACCACGCGGCGGTTCGACGAATCCACGACGACCACCGGCTCCGCCGAATGATGGAAGAGGAGGCGATAACGCGTCTCCGTGTGGCGCAGCCGCCAGTACGAGCGTTCCATCTCCTGCTGCGTCTCGACCAGGCGATGCTGCAAGGCGGACATCGCGCGCAGGTCACGCCCCACGGCGATCGTCCCGCCCTTCTCGCCCAGGCGCAAGGTCGTGTACGCGATGGGAAGGTCCGTGCCGTCCGGGCTCACATGGTTCAGCTGGCGGCGCGCCGACAGGCCGTGCAGCGCGCTGTCACGCAGGAGCGCTTCGGCCTTGGACTTCGTCTCCGATGTCACCGTGTCCACGAATCGCTTTCCCAGCCACGAGTCGGCGATTCCGAGGGCGGGGTCGCTGCTACTGATGGTGATGTTGCGGATCACCCCGCTGTCATCGACGAGCAGGGCGACGTCACTCGTGGCCGCGACCAGCTGAGCGGTCCGCTCGGCGTCGAGCGGAGACCACGACGCGTTGGTCGGGGAAGCGCCAGGTCCCGGGGAGGAACCCATGTTGTCCTTCATTTGGGGAAGCAGGCTTCCGCGAGAAGTTGGTGCGCGATCCGGACCGCACTAGTCGGTTCGGAGGCGCGTGCGTCGGCACCGAGAAGCTTGACGGCATCGCGGTGTTCGTTGACGGCATGACCGCCGACGAGGATCCGGACACGTGGATTCAGCGACATCCGCCGCGTCGTGGCGATCTCGTGGCGAAGTGGTAGCAGGGCGTCGTCCCTCGCGACGGAAAAGGCGATCAGATCGAACCAGGCATCTGCAGCAAGCTGGGCCGTGTTCTGCTCGTCGGTTGGAGGGCCGATGACGACGCCCCATCCGTCCGTATAGAAGAACTCGGCTACCATATATAAGCCTAGTGTATGTTGCTCGCCCGGCAAGGACGAAACCAGAATCCTGCCCGGCGACTGGTACTTCTGAGGCGCAAGTGACTGCCGCTGGCCAAGTTCGCGGAGAATCCGCTGGAGCAGGCCGGCCCCCACGGTGACGTCGACGAAGCCGCAGTCATCGCGGTACCAAAGTTCGCCAAGCGTGTCCGCCGCGGGGGCGAGGAGCTCGAGCATGACGACCCCGGGCGAGCTTCCCGCATCCAGGCACTCCTGCACGAGACGAGAGGCGGACTGGCCGTTGTCCGACCGGACCGCCTCCATGAACGCGCGGATGGTACGCTGATCCATCTCGCCGGACTCGCGACCACTGTGCGGCCGCCGAGGGAGCGCGGCGCGATGGGTCATGAGCAGCCGCGGAATGATCTCGCG
>CAZVDJ010000625.1:0-3226 GCA_964626245.1 uncultured Gemmatimonadaceae bacterium | reverse complement strand
CGGCGTGGAGGGGAGCGCCGACTTGTGCGGGACCTGTGATGGCGCGGGGGAGCCGGCCATTCCCTCCCCACCCACTTCGCCGTAGTCTCCCCGCATGACCGACTCCACGCTCCCGCCACCGAACGACGGGTCACGCAACGCCTCGCCCGATACGATGCACGACGCCACGCACGACGCCACGCGCGACGCCACGCACCAGTCGTCTCACGAGGCCGCACGGGCGTCTCACGCCGCGTCGCACCCCGCATCGCTCGCCGCGACGGCCGACGCGCCACCGGCAGCGACCGACGTCGACGACGACCTGGGCTTCGGGCGCGTGGCCGCGCAGCAGGTGCGCGGTCGCTTCCTGGCGCGCAATGGCGCGCCGCTCTCCCGCAAGTACGGACTTGGGCCGCAGCGCGCCGAGCGCTTCTACCTCAAGGCGCTCGCGGCGCGGTGGCCGGCACTGCTGGGTTGGACCTCCGGCGCAATCCTCCTGCTCAACGGCGCCTTTGCGCTCGCCTACCTGTCGCTCGGCGACGGGGCGATTGCCGGGAGCGCGTCGCTGGGGCTCGACGATCCCTTCTTCCGCGCGTTTGCCTTCAGCGTGGGAGTCTTCACCACGACCGGCGTCGGCTCCATGCACGCGGTGGGCAGTGCGGCCAACTGGCTGGTGGTGATCGAATCGCTGGTGGGGCCGCTCACGCTGCTGGGGGCGGGCGGGATCCTGGTCGCGCGGCTCACGCGACCGCGCATGCGCGTGGAGTTCAGCGAGTCGGCGATCGTGGCGCCGTACGAAGGCGGGCGCGGCCTGATGTTCCGCATGGTGAACGTCTCGCCCGGGGAGTTGAGCGACGTGCGTGTCCGGGTGAACCTCATCCGCTTCGAGGATTTTGATGGCGTGCGCGAGCGGAACTTCCACCAGTTGGAGCTGGAGCGCGACTCGGTGGAGTTCTTCAGCCTGCACTGGACGGTCGTCCACCCCATCACCGCCAGCAGTCCGCTGCGAGGGGTCACGCCGGAGCAGATGGCAGCTGACGAGGCGGAGCTCGTGATCCTGGTCAGCGCCCACGAGGAGACCTTTGCCACGCGCGTCACGGCGCGCACGTCCTACACGTGGGAGGAGACCCGCTGGGACACGAAGTTCGCGTCGATCTTCACCAGTGCCCCTGACGGCGTCATCGCCATCGACGTGGAGCGGCTGAGCCGCACCGAACCGCTGGCCGAGGGGAGTACGGCGCGCCCGGCCGCACTGGAGCAGGTGGCAGGCGGCTAGCGTTCGCGACACCACGCGTGCGCCCGGCCCGGGCGTGACGACGCGGCCGGGCGGTGCCTAACGCGCGTCCCCCGTCCCGGTCCGCATGGCGTCCAGGTCGAGCTCGTGTTCCAGCTCGCGCAGCACCTCGTCGGAGATCGCCCCCTCGTTGCGCAGCCGGATGAGCATGCGCCGCTCGGCCGCGATCACGCCGGCCGGCCGCCGGCGCCGAGCGGCGGACGCCACGCCATGCTGCAGGTGGGCACGCGCGCGATCGCGCAGCTCGTGCCGCAGCGCCTCCACGTCGCTGGCCTCGGCCCACGATTCGCGCGCCAGGTCCTCCAGTGCTTCCCGCCCCCTCCGCATCGCCTCGCGACGGGCGAGGCGTTCCTCCTCCTGGTGCGTCGATTCGGGCGTGAAGCGGAAGGCACGGATGAGCGGGGCCAGGGTGAGCCCCTGCACCACGAGCGTCATGAGGATGACGACCAGCGTGATGACGATGAGTTCCGCGCGATACGGGAACGGGGTGCCGGCAGCCGCAACGGTCGGGAGTGCCAGCGCCGAGGCCAGCGACACGATGCCGCGCATGCTCGTCCACGCGACCAGGAACGGACCCTTCCAGCTGGGGGCCGGGTCGCGCCGGCGCACCTCGGCGCTGAGGAGGCGCGGAAGCCACGTGGCCACGGGGACCCACACGAGTCGCACGCCGATGGCCACGAGCCCGAGGATCCCTCCCACGGCCAGCACGTGACCCAGCGCCCCGGAGGGGACATCCGAGAGCAGCTGGCGGAAGTTGACGCCGAGCAGGACGAAGATGAGCGCGTTGAGGAGGAAGACGAACAGGTCCCAGACCGCCCCCGACAGGATGCGCGAGACGGGTGCCACCGCGGTGGAGAGGTGCTGCCGCACGTACAAGCCACCCGCCACGCAGGCCAGGACGGCGGAGGCGTGCACCGTCTCGGCGGCGATCCACGCGACGTACGGCCCCGTGAGCGTGAGGACCGTTTCGGCCAGGGGATCGTGCGTCCAGCGCGCCGCGCGGATGACGAGCCATCCCACGACCACCCCGATCACCGTCCCGATGCCGGCATCCACGAAGAAGCGGACGAGCGACTCGCCGAGCGAGAAGTGCCCCGTGACGGCGGCGGCGACGGCGGTGCGGTAAAGGACGAGCGCCGAGGCGTCGTTCACCAGGCTTTCGCCCTCGAGAATGACCACGACCCGGCGCGGCACGGGGAGGCGCGACACGATGGCCGCGGCGGCCACCGCGTCGGGAGGGGAGATGATCGCGCCCAACGCCACGGCCACGGCCCAGGGGAGTTCGGGAACGAGCCAGCGCGCCACGATGGCGATGGCCGCGGTCGTCGCCAGCACCAGCCCCACCGCCAGGAGCCCGATGGGGCGGATGTTGGCCTTGAACTCGCGCCGCGAGGTGGAGTAGGCCGCCGCCCAGAGGATGGGCGGGAGAAAGACGAAGAAGACGATTTCCGGGTCGAGCGGCGGCAGCTCCATGCCCGGCACGAAGCCGATGGCGATGCCGGCCATCACCTGCAGGATGGGCGTCGGCACCGGGAGGCGGCGCGCCAGCGCGGTGAGCGCGACGACGAGCGCCGCGAAGGCGATCGCCAGGATCACTGGCGGAAAGTGCGGCATGGCGCGGCGCCCCTACTCGTCGTGCGCGCGCTTGCGCACGGGCCCTAGTTCTCGAATGCGGAAGGGCACCGCCAGCTTCGCCGCGTCCGCCGCCGCCTGCGCGGCCTCGCGCGCGCCCGCGGCGGCGGAGATCACGAGCCCCGGCTCACCGTTCACCATCCCGATCCCGACGCCCCGCAACCAGCCGGCATCGTCGATCCGGTCGAGCAGCCGAGCCTGCTCGCGCTGCAGGGTGTTGGCGGTCGAAGACATGGCGGCATAACATAGCCGCAGTCCCGAAGGTCGTCACGCCACGCGGACGGGGAGGGGGATCATGAAGCTCGACTCGGTGCTTGCCCT
>CAZVDJ010000624.1:0-3228 GCA_964626245.1 uncultured Gemmatimonadaceae bacterium | reverse complement strand
CGCGCGGCCGTGGAGCGCGCGGTGCAGCTGGCGGACGTGGGCGCGCTGGCCGACCGGCCCACCGACACGCTCTCCGGCGGCGAGTGGCAGCGCGTGCGCGTGGCGCGCGGCCTGGCACAGGCGACGCCGGCGCTCGTCCTCGACGAGCCCACGACCTTCCTGGACATCGCCCACGAGATGGCCTGCTTCGAACTCCTGGCCGGACTGGCGCGCGGCGGGCGCGCCGTGCTCGTGGTCAGCCACCAGCTCAACCTCGTCGCGCGCTTCGCCGACCGGGTGGTCCTCCTCTCGCGCGGCCGTGTCGTGGCCGAGGGGACCCCGGACGACGTGATGCGCGGCGAGACGCTCGAGCGCGTCTACGAGTGGCCACTCGTGGTCGCGCGTGACCCGGCCGTCGGTGCACCGACGCTGGTCCCTCTGCGCAAGCGACCTCCGACTCTTCCCTGACGATTCCTTCCGTGACCTGCCGAAGCCTTTCCTGTCGCGTGCGCGCCGCATCGGCGTCCGCACTCCTTCTGTTGTCACCCGCGTTCGCGCGGGCCCAGTCACCGCTGCCCCCCAGGGAGGGCGCGTCGCCGGATACCACGCGACTGCGCCCCGTCGTGGTCACCGCCGACCGGCTGCCGCGTCCCGTGGGAGGGACGACCTCGGCGGTGACGGTGCTGGACGGGGCGGCGCTGCGCGCGGCCGGCGTCACGCACGTGCTGGATGCGCTGCGCACCGTCCCCGGGGCGGCGATCGTGCGGGCCGGGTCGCCCGGGGCGCAAACGTCGCTCTTCCTGCGTGGCGGCGAGAGCGATTACGTGCGCGTGCTGGTGGACGGCGTCCCCCAGAACGACCCCGGCGGCGCCATCGACCTCACCGCGCTCACGCTCGACAACGTGGAGCGCATCGAGGTGGTGCGCGGACCGGCGAGCGTGCTGTACGGGAGCGACGCCGTGGCGGGGGTCGTGCAGCTCTTCACGCGGCAGGCCGGGGCGCCCACGGCATTGCATCTGGCGGCGCGCGCCGGCAGCTACGGAACACGGGTGGGCGAGGGGAGCCTGGGCCTGCGCCGCGGGCGCGGCGGCGTCACGGCGGCGCTGGCGCATCACGCCACCGACGGAATCCTCGCCTTCAACAATGCCTACCGAAACACGGTGGCGTCGCTGGCCGGCGATGCCCTGCTGGGGGGGACCCGTGCGCGGCTGGCGCTGCGACACGGCGACAATCGCTTCCAGTACCCCACCGATGGTGCGGGCGCCGTCGTCGACCGGAACGCGCGTCGTGCGGAACGCCGGCTGTCGTCGGCCCTGGACCTGTCGCGCGCGATCGGTGCGCGCATGGAAGCCCAGCTGTCCCTGGCTGCACTCGAGGTGCACGGTCGCACCTCCGATCCCACCGATGGGAGCGGCGACACGCTGGGCTTCTTCAGCTACCGCGCCGCGGGCGCGGTGCGGCGCCGGGTGGCCGACCTGCGCGTCGTCGCCCGTCCGAACCCGGCGCACACCCTCGCCATCGGGGTGGAGTACGCCAACGAGCGGCAGCGCGGCTCCGACAGTTCCAACTACGACGTCTCGCTCAACCGCTTCTCCGCCTCTCGGATCACCAGGGCGGCCTACGCGCAGTGGCTTGCGGATGTGGGGCGCCTCTCGCTCACGGCGGGCGGACGCTATGACGACAACGACGTCTTCGGGCACTTCCGGACCGCGCGAGCCGGCGCGTCGATCCGCCTGTGGCAGGGGGGGCGTGCGCGCGCGGCCATCGGGACGAGCTTCAAGGCGCCCACCTTCCTGGAGCAGTTCTCCACCGCCTTCTCGGTCGGCAATCCGGCGTTGGTGCCGGAACGCTCCCGGTCGTGGGAGGGCGGCGTGGACCAGGAGCTGGCCGGCGGGCGCGCGCGGCTCTCGGTGACGGCGTTCGACCAGCGCTTTCGTGACCTGATCCAGTACGCGTGGCGCGGTCCCAGCGATCCCAACTACTTCAATGTCGCGGCCGCGTCGTCGCGCGGCCTGGAAGCAGAGGGGCGCGTGTCGGCCGCCCGGGGCGTGGAGCTGTGGGCAACGGCCACGGCGCTGCGCACGCGCGTGGACGATGCCGGGCTCCAGAGCGGCGCAGGGGCGACCTTCGTGCAGGGCGAGCGGCTGCTGCGCCGCGCGCCGTTCACCTGGTCCGCCGGGCTCCAGCTGCAACGCCTGGCGCGCACGCGCCTGGACGTGGCCTTCACCCGGGTTGGTGAGCGGGACGATCGCGACTTCTCGGCGTTTCCGGCCAATCCGGTCGTCCTCGCAGCGTATTCCCGGCTGGACGTGGGAGGCGAATACGCCGTCGCGCAGGGCGGCGGGATGTGGGGGGCGACGGCGCTCACGCTGCGCGTGGAGAACGCCCTGGGCGCGGGCTACGAGGAGATTGCCAACTTCCGCGCGCCGGGGCGCCTTGTCCTGGTGGGGGTGCGCGTGGGGAAGGGGCGCTAGCGGACGGCCGCGTTGCGCACGGCACGGCGCGGCGATCCCATCCGTCGCCGCGCTATCTTGCGGCATGTCGCTGGTGACCACCGAGGCGCTCGTCCTGCACGCCTTCGACTACCTCGAGAGCTCCCGCATCATCCGCCTGGCCACGCGCGAGGTGGGGGTGGTGTCGGTGCTGGCGCGCGGCGCGCGGTCGTCCAACCGGCGGTTCGGGCTGGGGCTCGACCTCTTTGCCAGCGGGGTGGCGCAGTTGCACGTGCGTCCCGGGCGCGACCTGCACGCGCTCGGCGGCTTCGACCTCACCAGCGCGCGCTCGGCGCTGGGTGCCGACCTCGGTCGCTTCGCGTCGGCGTCCGCGGCGGCCGAGCTCGCGCTGAGGTTTGCGGCTGGCGGAGAACCCGGCGAACTCTTCGTCGAGCTCACGCAGGCCTTCGACCGTATCGCCGCCGCGCCGTCCTCGGGGGCCATTGACGTGGGGTTTGCCGTCGCGTGGCACCTGGTCGGGGCGCTGGGCTTTGCGCCCGCCGTGGACCAGTGTGCGCGGTGCCACGCCGACCTCGAGGCGGAGGCGTCCGTGACCTTCAGCCACGCGGCGGGGGGCGCCGCCTGCGCCGGCTGCGCCGGGGCGGTGCCGCGCGGTCGCGCCCTGCCGCCCGAGGCGCGTCGCGCGCTGGCTCGCTGGTCGGCGGGGGGAGACGTTGCCTTGCCTGACGACGCCGCGCGCCGCGCGCACCTGCGCCTGCTGCGCGAGTTCCTGGAGCAGCACCTGGCGGACGGTCGG
>CAZVDJ010000623.1:0-3242 GCA_964626245.1 uncultured Gemmatimonadaceae bacterium | reverse complement strand
CCGGAGGTGCTCTTCCTGGTGGCGGAGCGGGGCGTGGGCGAGGTGGTCGGCTACGCCATCGTCTACCTCGCGGACATGGACGGCGACCTGGCGAACATCGCCGTCGCGTCGGCCGCGCGTGGAGGGGGCGTGGGGCGGCGACTGCTGCACGCGGCCCGGGCGGCGGCGCGGGGGCGCGGTGTGCGGGTCCTCTTCCTCGAGGTGCGCGAGTCCAACGCGGTGGCTCGGCGCCTGTACGAAGGCGACGGCTTTGTGGAAGTCGGGCGCCGGTCGCGGTACTATGTGCGTCCGGTGGAAGACGCGATCATCCTGCGACTCGAGCCGGTGTAGCCGTGGCAATCTGGAGATACCGCAGGAAATGAATTGGTAGCGCACCCCGACTGGTGCGCGGATACAGTCCGTGGCGAGTCCATCACTCTCGCCCAGGAGGAATCGTGAGCCGTAGCCTGAACAAAGTCATGTTGATCGGAAACCTCGGAAAGGATCCCGAGATCAAGTCGGTGGGGTCTGGTGGTCGCGTCGCGGAGTTCTCGCTTGCGACGACGCGCACCTGGAACGGTCCCGGCGGCGACCGGCAGGAGAAGACGGAGTGGCACCGCTGCGTGGCGTGGAACGCGCGCGGTCCCGGCGGGAGCGGGCTCGCCGACATCATCGAGCGCTACGTGCGCAAGGGCGACCGGCTGTACGTCGAGGGGAGCATCGAGTACCGCCAGTGGCAGGACAAGGAAGGGCAGACGCGCTACATGACCGAGATCCGCGTGCGCGACATGGTCATGCTCAGCGGGCGCAGCGGTGGTGAAGGAGGCGAAGGGGGGTTCAACGGCGGCGGGCGTTCACGCTCGGCGGCGCCTGACCGCGGACGCGCGCCGGCCGGGATGGCGGCGTCGGGTGGTGATGACTTCGAGGACTTCCCCAACGCACTCGAGACGGAGGACGACGACCTGCCGTTCTAGGGTCGCGGCGCGCAGTCGGCACGAGCGGTCGACGCGCGCAGTCGGCGCGAGCAGTCGGCGCGAGCGGCCGACACGCGGCGCAGCACGAGCGTTCGCTGCACGTCGTGTGGAAAGATTCACAGGGGCGTGCGCGGCGTGCGCGGGTTAGATTGTGCGCGCAGCACGCGTCCCACGCATGCCGATGGCGAGCGGGATGGCAACGGCGCCTGGGGGAAACCCCGGCGCCGTTTGGCTACCACACGCCGCGTGCGCGGTGTCGCGATTGGTCCCCCGCCCAAGCGCACCCGAACCGCCGAGGATTCGTCCGCCGTGAACTCTGTCGCTCCCACCGTCCGTCGCGCCCTCATCTCCGGCGGCGCGGGCTTCATCGGCTCGCACGTCGCGGAACTCTTCCTGAGCCGCGGCTATCACGTCGACATTCTCGACAACCTGTCGTCAGGCAAGCGCGAGAACGTCCCCGCCGGGGCCACGCTCCACGTGGCGGACATCGGGTCGCCCGAGGCCGCGGCGCTGCTGCGCAACGGCGCGTACGACGTGCTCTGCCACCTCGCGGCGCAGATCGACGTGCGCAAGAGCGTCAACGATCCGGTGTATGACGCGACGATCAACATCCTCGGCACGCTCAACCTGCTGGAGGCGATCCGTGCGTCGGGGCATCCCACGCGCGTGATCTTCTCGTCCACGGGCGGGGCGATCTACGGCGACTTCGTGAGCGTGCCGACGGTGGAGGCGATGCCCAAGGACCCCGAGTCGCCGTACGGGATCGCGAAGCTTTCGGTGGAGTACTACCTCGGGTACTACGCGCGCGTGCACGGGCTCGACACCGTGGCGCTGCGCTACTCCAACGTCTACGGCCCCCGGCAGGACCCGCACGGCGAGGCTGGGGTCGTGGCCATCTTCTGCAACCGGATCCTCAAGGGCGAGGCGCTCACCGTGTTTGGCGAGGGGCTGCAGACGCGCGACTACGTGTACGCGGGAGACGTGGCGCGGGCCAACCTGGCCGCCGCCGAGTCGGTGCTGCCCAAGGCGGCGCAGCTCGACGTGCGGGCCTACAACGTGGGAACCGGGGTGCAGACGACGGTGCTGGAGCTGGCGGCGGCGCTGCAGGGGGCGGCCGGGTCCAACGTGCCGGTGCATCACGCGCCGGCGCGGCCGGGCGAGCAGCAGCGCTCCGTGGTCAATATCGACAAGGCGGCGCGCGAGCTGGGGTGGCGCCCGGAGATGTCGCTGGCCGACGGGACGCGCCGCACCTTCGACTACTTCGCCGCCAAGGTGCGCGGGGGATCGGCGTGACCTGGGGCGTCGTGGCGCAGGTGGGGGGCGCCGTCCCCACCACGTCGTGGGACCTGATCCTGTCGACCGATCCGGTCACGAAGGCGGTCCTGGGGCTGCTGGCGGTGCTCTCGCTCGTGACGTGGACGATCATCCTGGCCAAGGGGCGCGAGTTCTCCCGCATCACCCGCGCGTCGCGCGCCTTCATGGACGGATTCGACAAGGCGCGCGGCCTGGCCGACGTTGCCGCGATGGCCAAGCGTGGCGGGGCGTCGCCCTTTGCCCACGTGCTGGAGCGCGCCGAGCGCTTCATGGCCGACACGCGCCCCGCGATGGCAGCGACGTCGGACCGGTCGGCGCGCTACAGCGCCTCGCAGCTGGAGGCGTTGCGGCTGGTGCTCGATTCGCAGTCGGAGGCGGAGCGCGACACGCTCAACCACTACGTGCCGTGGCTGGCGACGATCGGGTCGGCCTCGCCGCTCATCGGGCTCTTCGGCACGGTGCTGGGGATCATCCAGTCGTTCGTGGGGATCGCGACGCGCGGCTCCGGGAACGTGGCCTCGGTGGCGCCTGGGGTTGCGGCGGCGCTCACCGCCACGGCGGCGGCGCTGGCGGTCGCGATCCCGGCGGTCTTTGCCTACAACATCTTTGCCAGTCGCCTCAATCGCATCGAGGGAGAGCTGGAGGGGTTCGGCTCGGAGCTGATCGCCCTGCTGGTGCGCGAGGAACGGATCTAGCCGCCGATGGGACGCCGTCGCCGCGAGCGGTCGCCGCTCAACGCCGAGATCAACGTGGTGAGCCTCATCGATGTGATGATGCTCCTGCTGGTGATCTTCATGATCACGGCGCCCATGATGCAGGGCGGGGTGGACGTGCAGCTGCCGAAGGGTGAGGCGCGCGCGCTGGAGCCCAAGAGCGGGCTGGTGGTGACGGTGAACCGCGAGGGGGCGGTGTACGTCGACGAGACGCGCATGACCTTCGAGGAGTTCCGCGCCGCCTTCAAGGCGCTGTCGTCGG
>CAZVDJ010000622.1:0-3256 GCA_964626245.1 uncultured Gemmatimonadaceae bacterium | reverse complement strand
GGGACAGTGCAGCTCCAGGGGTCGTGCGTGATGACGAGCGCCGGCGCGACGACGACGATCGGTGAACTCGCAGCACTCCATTCCACTCGACGCGCCTGCTGGCGGCGCGCGCACCACGCGACGATGTTGCCCGGGCCACCTCGCCCGGGCACTTCGTTTTCAGCGCATCCACCGAGGAGGAAATGCCGGCTGTCGCCATCGTGGGTGCGGGAATCATCGGGAGCTCGTGGGCGCTGGTCTTCGCGCGCGCCGGGTGGAACGTGCGTGTCCATGCGCGCCACGAGACGGTGCGCCACTCGGTACTCGATCGCGTGCGTCGTGCCGCGACCCTGGCGCGCGCCATCGCCCCGGCGACATCGGCAGACGACATCGTGGCGCGCATCCGGGTGGCCCCGTCGCTCGAGGAGGCGCTGGAAGGGGCGGAGTGGGTGCAGGAGTCGATCGAGGAGTCGGTAGAGGGAAAGCAGGCGATGTTCTCCGCCCTGGAGCGCGCGGCGCCGCCAGATGCAATCCTGGCCAGCTCCACCTCGTCGATCGCGATGTCCCGCATTGCCGGGGACGCGCCGGGGCGCTCGCGCACCATCGTCGCCCACCCGGCCACGCCGCCCCACCTGATTCCCGTGGTGGAGATGGTGCCGGCGCCCTTCACCAGCCACGCCGTGGTGGAGCGGGCGTTCGAGACGATGCGCGCGGTGGGGCAGCATCCCGTGCTGGTACGGCGCGAGCGCCCGGGGTTCGTGATGAACCGGCTGCAGGGGGCGCTGCTGACCGAGATGTTCGCCGTGGTGCGCGACGGGCTCATGTCGCCCGACGACGTGGACGCCCTCATCCGCGATGGGTTCGGGCTTCGCTGGGCATGGTTAGGGCCGCTGGCCGGCGTGGACCTCAACGCGCCGGGCGGCATTGCGGACTACCTGGCGCGCTACGGCTTCATGTTCGAGCAGATGGCGCGGGAACGCGCCGGCGAGCCGGGTGCTGGCGCGCAACAGGGGACGGACGGCGGTGCCGCCGAAGCCGCGGTCCCTGCGCACGACAACGAGGCACGCGTGGTGACGCCAGCCCTGGTGCAGCAGTTGCACGAGGCGCTGCGTGCGCGGCTGCCGCTCGATGCACTCCCGTCCCGCACCGCCTGGCGTGACGAACGGATGGCCGCCCTGCGCGCGCTGCGCGACGCGATGCCCTGAGCGATCGACCGGCGGGACGCCTTGCCACCGGGGCACGGCCCCTCGCCCCTCGCCTCATCCGCGACCGTGTGAACGGTGTAGCGTGCACCGCTCCCCCACCCGGTGTCCGCACGCGCATGCGCCAACTCCCGCCTGATCGCCCATGTCGCCTCGACGCACGCCGTCGCGCCGGCGGCTCCCTCGTGGCGTCCGCCCTGCTGCTGCTGGCCCTGCGCCCGGTCGCCGCCGTCGCGCAGCCGTACGACGGCCCCGCCATCGAGCGCACGGAGGTGGCGCCCGGCGTGCATGCCTTCGTCTTCGACAACCCGTTAGGCGACGGCGCCGGCGTGGACGGCACGGCCGTCGTGATCATCAACGCCAACGATGTCGTGGTAGTGGACGCGCAAGGAACGCCGGCCACCGCCCGCCGCGTGATCGACGGGATCCGCCGCCTCACGGCGCTCCCCGTCCGCTATGTCGTCAACACGCACTGGCACGGCGACCACTGGCTGGGGAACCAGGCCTATCGTGACGCCTTTCCGCAGGTGGAGTTCATCGCGCATCCGAACACCATCGCGGACATGCAGGGGGAGGAGATCGCCGGCTTCACGTCCTGGCGTGACGGTGGCGTGGACACCTTCATCGGCCAGGTGGAACAGCGACTCGCCGCCGGCCGCCGGCGTGACGGCACCCCCTTCACCGCGGCCGACAGCGCGGCCACGCGTCGCCAGCTCGCGGCGATGCGCTGGCTCAAGCCGCAGCTCGCCGAGATCACACCGCTCCTTCCCACGCTCACGGTCGCCGATTCGCTGGTCCTGCACCGCGGCGAGCGCACCATCGTCGTGCGATTCGTGGGTCGCGGAAACACGCGCGGCGACTTGACCGTGTGGCTGCCGCGGGAGGGGGTGCTCGTGACCGGCGACCTGCTCGTTGGTCCCGCACCGTACGCCTTCGGCTCCTATCCCACCGAGTGGATCGCCACGCTGTCGACGCTGCGCCAGCTGCCCGCGTCGGTCATCGTTCCCGGGCACGGCCCGTTGCGGCGCGACTGGGCGTACCTCGACCTCGTGCGCGAGCTGTTGACGTCGACACGCGACCAGGCGCGCGACGCCGTGGCGAAAGGGCTGGACCTGGACGCCACGCGCAAGGCCGTGGAGCTGCGCGCGCTGCGGGCGCGCTTTACCCAGGGCGACGCGCGGGTGGAGCGCGCGTTCGACGCCTTCTTCGTGCAGCCGGCGGTGGAGCGCGCCTGGCAGGAGGCGCGAGGCGGGCTTCGTTAGGCTCGCGTGACGGGCGCAGCGGACGCGACGGATGCGGAGGACGCCGGGGTCGCGCGCGCCGCCGGCGGGTGCGCGCTGGCCGGGAGCGTCAGGCAGAACTCGGTGTGCCCGGGGCGCGATGCCACGAGTTGCAGTGTTCCACCGTGCGCCTCGGCGATGCGGCGGGCGATCGCGAGCCCCAGCCCCGCGCCGCTCGTCTCGTGGCCGTCGCCCTCCGCGCGCCCGCGCGCGGGATCGCCACGGAAGAAGCGTTCGAAGACGCGCTCCTGCACCTCGGCGGGAATGCCGGGGCCGTCATCCACCACGCGCACCTCGTAGCGCGGCGCATGGCCGTCGAACCTTGCCAGCTGCACGCTCACGTGCCCGCGCCCCGGCGAGAACTTGATGGCGTTGTCCAGCAGGTTGAGGAGGAGCCGCCCCAGCAGGTCGGCATCGCCGTGGAAGGGCGCGTCGACGACGGGGAGGAGCTCCACCTGCACGTCGCGGCGGCTGGCAATGGGCTGCACGGCTCGCGCGGCGTCATGCACCACGTCGTCCAGGTAGATGTCGCGATGCCGGGCCACCAGGTGTCCCGCGTCGGCACGCGCCAGGAGGAAGAGGTCGTCGACGATGCGCGTGAGGCGCGCGGCGGCCTTCTGCATCACCACCATCGACTCCCGGTATTCGCCCTCCCCGCGATGCTCGCGGGCGAGCGTCACCTGGGCCTCGGTGGAGAGGATCGCCGTGGGCGTGCGCAACTCGTGCGAGGCGTCGGCCATGAAGCGGCGTTGCTGCGCGAAGGCACGCTCCAGGCGGTCGAGCAGCGAGTTGATG
>CAZVDJ010000621.1:0-3267 GCA_964626245.1 uncultured Gemmatimonadaceae bacterium | reverse complement strand
AAACGGAAGGTGGGACGAGCGAGCGACGCGTGAGCGACGAGCGAGGGACGAGCGACGCTCGCCCGGCCGCCTTACTCGCGCCGGCCGCCCAGGAGCGACAGGATGGCGAGAAACATGTTCAGCAGGTCGAGATAGATGGCGACCGCTGCCTGCACGTAGTCATCCGGCCCGTACACGTTGCGAAGGCGCCACGTGTCGAAGACCAGGAGGCCGCTGAAGACGAGCACGGTCGCCCCGGCGAGCCAGAGCGACGCCGTCTGGTTCTGGAAGAAGAGGTTGAGGAGCGACGTGGCGATGAGGACCCACAGCCCCACGCTGAAGAACGCGCCCCACGCCGAGAAGTCGCGCCGCGAGAGGAAGGCGTAGAGCGTGAGGATGCCGAACGCGCTGGCGGTGAGGATCCCGGCCTGCCCGATGACGCCGGGGCTGGTGCGCCCATACACGTAGATGATGGGCGAGATCGCGATCCCCTCCACGAAGGTGAAGAGGAAGACGAGGCCCAGGTTGGCGGGGAAGGCCTGCCGGAACTTGAGCGCCAGGACGAGCGGGGCAAACATGCACAGCATCGTGATGATCGGATGCTGCGCCACGGCCTGCATCAGCCCCGGCTGCGACATGCCAAAGGCGGCGCCGCCGATGGTGACGAGGACGCTGGCGAAGACGAGGAGGTAGGTGCGCCGGATGAGCGTGGCGCGCTCAGTACCGGTGCGGACGACTACCCCGGGGAACGGGCGGGCGGAAATGCCCATCTCAGGACTCCTGCGGTCGGGACGGCGTAAAGATACCGCAAGGGCCCGCCGATGGGATAGCGGCAGGCGCCGGCCCGACGCCTACTGCTTCCGGATGTCCACCGAGCCGTTGATGGTGGAGACCTTGATGCGTTGCCCGCCCCGGCCCACGGTGGCGCGAATGTGCCGCGGGTTGATCCGTCCCTGCAGCGTGAGCGGAAAGTCGGAGTTGACGCGCCCGTTCACGGTGCGCAGGTCGAGGTCCGCGTTCAGGTCGCCCGGGAGGACGAGGTCGACGGAGCCGTTGACCGTCTCGAAGTCCAGGTCCTCGGTGCCGGTCTGGCGCATGCGCACCTCGACGTTCCCGTTCACCGTGCCGGCGCGCACGGGTCCTCCCGTGGTGGACGCCGTGATGCTGCCATTCACCGTGTAGGCGTCGATCTCGGAGGTGGCGCCGTCGATGGTGATGCCGCCGTTCACCGAGCTCGAGACGAGCTTGACCCCGTCGGGGAGCCGGACGGTGAACTCGACGGAGACCTCGTTGCGCCGGTTCCATCGATCGTCGCCGCGCGTGCGATACCCTTCCTCGTCGCAGCGGGTGTTCTCGAACCAGATGGCGCAGATGAGGATGTCGTCGTTGGCGAGCTTCTTCACCTCGATGCGCACGTCATCACCGGAGCCGCGGCGCACGCGCTTCTCGGCGGTGACCTCGGCGCGGTCGCCCGAGGCGCGGTCGACGCGGACGGAGCCGTTGAGGTTGCGCACGTACAGCCAGCGGCCGCGCGGGATGCGTCCTTCCCAGGAGAAGTCGGACTCACGCTGGGCGTGGAGCACCGCGTCCGGGGTGGCGGGGGCGGCGAGTGCCGCCGCGGCGAGCAGGGTACCGAAGAGGAGAGGCTTCACGAAGGGGCTCCTTGCCTAACGCTTGCGGATTTCGAGGTTGCCACTGAAGGTCTCGGCGACAATGCGGGCGCCGCCGCCGCCGACGTTGAACTCGAAGCGACGCTGGCGGCGCGACGACCGTTCACCCGGCTGCAGGGTGATGGGGAAGTCGGAATCGATCTCGCCGCTGTAGGTCTCGACGGAGAACCGCGCGCTGATGGCCGCCGGGACGGAGAGCTCGATGTTCCCCGAGTGCGAGTGGAACTCGTAGCGCCCGTCCTCGGCCACGCTGCCGCCGAAGACAATCTCGCCACTGGTGGTTGACGCTTCCACGTCGCGGGCGGTGACGCTCGCCAGGCCGATGTCGCCGCTGGTCGTTCCCACGCGCACCGTCCCCTCCACGCCGAAGAGCTCCACCGAGCCGGAGACCGACGACGCGTCGACCGTTCCCTGGAGGTCGCGGGCCGTCACGTCACCGGACACCGACGACAGCTCCACGCGGCGCGTGGCGCCGGTCACCTCCACGTCGCCGCTGGTGGACGAGGCCTCGACCTCGCCGTTGGTCCCGGTCACCGTCACGTCGCCCGAGGTACTGCGGGCACGCACGCGCACCCCGCGGGGCACCGAGACCTCGTAGCGCGTCTCGTCGCGCCCCGAGCGTCCCCAGCGCGACCCGCGCCCTTCTTCCTCCAGCGTGATGCGCGCCGAGGAGACGGAGAGGTCGAGGAGGCCGCGGGTCGACGTGGCCTTCACCTGTGCCTCGCGTCGGTCCCACCCGGTCACGATGATCGTTCCCGACAGGTTGGAGAGGTCGAGCAGCCCGTCCGCCGGAAAGGCGAACGTCGTGTCGATGCGCGAGCGAAGTTGCTCCTGACGGTCGTCGTCGCGGTCGTCATCCCAGTCGTCGCGGCGCCATGACGGGTCGCGGCGCTGCTTGCGCTCGAACTCCCGCGCCAGGCGATCGGCCATGACGGTGGCGCGGCGCTCGACGCGTGATGCCATGCGCTCGGCGGCGGCGGCGATGGACTCGGCCATGCGCTCGATGGAGCGCTCGGTCGACTGGGCGCCGGCCGGCATCGTCAGCACACCGAGGGCCAGGCAAAGGGCCAGTGAGGCGGAACGGGCGTGAGTGGTCATGGAAGGATCAGGTACGGGCGGGGAGCAGCGCGGCGGTGCGGAGCAGGCCGAGCTTCTTCTCCAGCGCCTTGTCGAGCTGCGAGGTGAGGAAGCGCGAGGCGGGGTCCGCCTGCAGGGCACGGCGGGCCTCGGTGATGGCGGAATCGATGGTGGAGAGCGAACTCTCCAGGATGGCCACCGTGCGCGGATCGAGCTCGTCGCGCCGTGCCGTGAGCACGCCGCGCAGCGCGGTGATCTCCTGGTTCAGCGTGGAGGCGACGGCCGGGCGCCTGGCATTGCCGACGGCGGTGAGCGCCGCGTCGCGGGACGCGTCGCCGGTGCCGGCCAGCTGCGTTGGCGTGGCGCCGCGCGACTCGGCGGCCGCGCCCGGTGCGACCGGCGTGGCGCCCGTGACAGCACCAGCCGGCGTGACCTCGCCCGACGGGCGCGACGAATCGCCGCCCGTCCCCGCCGAGGTGCCGGGGGTGGAGGCGGCCGTCGACGGCGGGAGTTGCCGCGAGGCAATCCACGTGGCCACTGC
>CAZVDJ010000620.1:0-3283 GCA_964626245.1 uncultured Gemmatimonadaceae bacterium | reverse complement strand
GGTCGCGTGGCGGTCTCGGGGGGAAGGGGCGCCAGGCGCCGGGCCAGGATGCGCAGCAGCTGGTCGGGGGTGAAGGGCTTGGCGACGAAGTTCTCCTCGGCGACGAGGTTCAATCCCGACTCCTGGAAGGCGCTGGAGTACCCGCTCATGAAGACCACGTGGACGTGCGGCGCCTCCGCGCCGATCCGGCGGGCAAGTTCGATCGCCGTGAGCGTCCCCGGCATCACCATGTCGGTGAGGACGAGGTCGACCTGCTGACGGTTCGCCTGCCACACCTCCCACGCCTGGTCGGCGCAGTCGGCGTCCAGCACGCGATAGCCCGCGCGCTGCAGGACCAGTTGCACGAGGCGGCGGACCGCGCTCTCGTCCTCCACCAGGAGGATCGTGGGTCGCACACCGGCAGCTGCCGGAGCGAGCGGTGATGCCGCGCCGGGCGACGCCTCGCGTGGTGCACCGTGCGATCCCCCGTTTCCTCCGTTCGCGGTCGCGTCCGATCGCATGGCGCTTCGCACGGTGGTTCCCACGGGGGCTTCCGCGGGGGCTTCCGCGCTCGTTGGTGAGTCCGCGCTCGCGGCGGGGGGCTCCGCCATGGCCGGGAGGAGGACCTCGAACGTCGTGCCGCCCCCGTCGTGCGGGGCCACGAGGACGGTCCCGCCGTGCTGCTCCACGATCTCCCGCACCGTGGCGAGCCCCAGCCCGGTTCCTTCAGCCTTGGTGGTGAAGAACGGTTCGAAGATGCGCGCGCGCACCTCGTCGGAAATACCGGGGCCGGTGTCACTCACGCGCACGGTCACGTAGCGCCCCGGCCGCACGACGGTCTCCAGGCTGGAGGCGTCGGCGGCGTCGAGCGCGCGCACGCCGGAGGCAAGGGTCACGACGCCCCGTCCCCCCATGGCGTCGCGCGCGTTCAGCGCGAGGTTCACGACGACCTGCTCCAGGAGGTGCGGGTCGGCGCGCGTGGCGGGAAGGTCTCTCGCCAGTTGCAACCTGATCTCGATCCCCTCCCCCACCAGGCGGTGGAGCAGCCGCGCGATGGCGGTGAGCGACGCGTTCACCGACAGCGGCTGCGGGTCGAACCGGTCACGCCGGCTGAAGGCAAGCAGCTGGCGGGTGAGCGTCCGCCCGCGGAGCGTGGACGCGAGGATCTCGTCCACGAGCTCCTGCACCTCGCCCGGGGCGGTGGCCGTGCCGATGAGTTCCGCACTCGCCGAGATGGCGGTGAGGAGGTTGTTGAAGTCGTGGGCAACGCCGGCGGCCAATCGCCCCACCGACTCCATGCGCTGGCGCTGCTGGCGGTCGGCACGCGCCTCCTCGCGCCGGAGCGCATAGCGCACCGCCCGCTCGATCCCGGCACCGGTGAGCCCATCCTTCTGGAGGTAGTCTTCCGCCCCGGCGAGCATCGCCTGTTCCGCGGTGTCGGGATCGCTGGTCCCGGTGAGGACGAGGATCGGGGTGCTGGGCGCGGCGTAGCGCAGCGCGCGCACCGCATCCGTCCCGCGCGCGTCGGGGAGCGACAGGTCGGTGAAGATCACGTCGAACGCCCCGTCGGCCAGCGCGGAGAGGGCGCTGGCGAGGTCGGTGGCGCTCGCGATCTCCGCCTCAGGCAACCCCGCCGTGATCGCCTGCCGCAGCAGGAAGAGGTCGGAGGTCGAATCCTCCACGGCCAGCACGCGCAGCGCGCGGTCGGCCGCCGGCTGCAGCGCGTGGTTGGTCGGGGTCGGCGACGCCTGTCGCCGGCTCCCCTCCCCGTCGGGGAGGCGCACGACCTCGCACCAGTAGCGCTCCACCAGCTGCAACACCTCGCGCAGGCGCGCGAAGTCCATCGGCTTGGTGATGAAGCTGTTGGCGTGTGCCGCATACGCGGCGGCCACGTCGTCCGGTGACGCCGAGGTGGTCAGGACGATCACCGGAATGTGCCGGAGGTGGGGATCGGACTTGATGCGGGCCAGCACTTCCCGCCCGTCCATGCGCGGCACGTTGAGGTCGAGCAGGATCAGGTCGGGGGTGGGCGCGTCGGCGAAGCGCCCTTCCTTGCGCACGAAGGCCATCGCCTCGAGCCCGTTGTTCGCCATGTGCACCGCGATCGGACGCTCCGCGCGTTCCAGTGCGGCGCGCGTGAGGAGGCGGTCGCTCGGCGAGTCCTCGACCAGGAGGACCTGCAGCGGCGGCCCACTCACCGCCGCGGCGCGGGACGCGAGGGGGCCGGGCACGGGGACGCGGGGAGGCGTCATGGGGCCCCGATGGTGACGGGCTTGCGCCGTGAAGCCGCCGGCCCCGGGCTCGCGGGAAGGGTGAAGCGCACCTCGGTCCCCGGCCCGCTCGTGGGCTCGATCCAGATGCGCCCCCCGTGCCGCTCGACGATGCGTCGGCACAGCGCGAGCCCCACGCCGGTTCCGGGATACTCCTCGCGCCCGTGCAGGCGCTGGAAGATCGCGAAGACGCGCTCGCGCGCCTCCGGCGGGATGCCGATGCCGCGATCGCGCACGGCGAAGCACCACGCATCGCCCACGGGCTCTGCGGAGACCGTGACGTGGGGCGGGGCGTGCCCCGAGTACTTGATGGCGTTGGACAGGAGGTTCTGGAAGAGCTGCGTGAGCTGGCGGCGATCGGCGTGCACCGCCGGAAGGCTGGCGACGGCGATCGCCGCGTGCGACTCGTTCACCGCCTGCCGCAGGTTGAGGATCGCCTCGGAGACCGCGTCCCCCGCATCCACGGGGGCTGGCTCGGTCCCGTGCGTCTCCACGCGCGAGTAGGCCAGCAGGTCCTCGATGAGGTCCTTCATGCGCGTGGACCCTTCCACCATGTGGTGGATGAGTTCGCGTCCCTCCTCGTCCACCGCCGCGGCGTAGCGCGCCGCGAAGAGCTGGGCGCATCCGGCCACGGCGCGCAGCGGCTCCTGCAGGTCGTGCGAGGCCGCGTGAACTGCCGCAGGTCCTGGTTGCTGCGCTCCAGCGCGGCGGTGCGGTCGCGCAGCGCCTGCTGCAGGCGCAGCTGCTCGGAGACGTCGCGGGTGAAGAAGATCACCCCGCCCACCTCACCCCCGGGCTCGAACCAGGGGCGCACCTCCCACTGCAGCCACTTGGTCGTGCCGTCGGGCTGCGTCAGCGGATCGACGTCGGCGCGTTGCACCTCGCCGCGCAGCGCCGCCTCATGGATGGCCTTCCATTTCGCCGGGATGTGCGGGAAGACCTCGTAGTGCGTGCGTCCGATCACCGCCTCGCGCGTGAGGCCGTAGTCGGACATCCACCGGTCACTCGCCTCCATGTAGCGCAGCTCGCGGTCG
>CAZVDJ010000619.1:0-3287 GCA_964626245.1 uncultured Gemmatimonadaceae bacterium | reverse complement strand
GATCTCGAGGGAGCGCACCATCATCGCCGACTCGCTCGACGTGCGCATGCCGCAACAGCAGATCCGCGAGCTGTACGCCGTGCGCAATGCCTATGCGGAGAGCGACCCCGATTCCACCAAGGTCCGCTCCAGCGAACGCGACTGGTTGCGCGGCGACACCATCGTCGCCCGCTTCGACTCGCTCCCGGCCGCCGACTCGGCGGCGCGCCCGCGCATCCGCGACCTGCTCGCCTCCGGGTCGGCGCAGTCGTACTACCAGGTGCCGAACAGCAAGGGCGTGGAGAAGCCCGGCATCAACTATGTGCGCGGCCGGCAGATCGTCGTCGACTTCCGGCAGCAGGAAGTGCAGACGGTCACCGTGATCGACTCGGCCGCCGGCATCTTCCTCGAGGCCGTCCCCGACTCCGTCGCGGCCAAGGCCAACGATCCGTCGCGACGCCCCAGGCGCCAACCGCCCGCGGCCACCCGTCGCCCGCCTAACGCCATCCGCCGCCCCTGACGCGCCCCCCATGAACGGCGAACCGCTCTCCCCCAGGGTCCAGGCCCTCATCGAGCAACGTGCCGGCGGCGATCGCTCGGTGGCGTTCGGCCTCCACGCCCTGGTCAGCGAAGCCAACGCCAACGGCCTCGCCGTCTTCAACGACGTGGCGATCCGCTTCCGCGAGGACTGGCTGGCCGCCATCCGTACGCAGGGTGGCGACGCCGACCGCGAGGCGGGACGGCTGTCGCTTGACGAGGTCCGCTCCTTCCTCCAGAAGTCGGTCCTCCCGCGGCTGGCCGCCCAGGGGCTCATCGAATATCCGGTCCCCGGCGACCCCGATGTGGGCGCCAACGTTCGCCTGGCGGCTTCGCTGTGGTCCGAAATCGCCCCCCACCGGCAGGACGTGGCGGAGACGCTTCGCCTTACGGGTGAGCACGCTACGATGTCGGCCGTCCAGGCGCCGTCGGCGCGCCGCTCGGCCGAACAGCCGGCCGTCCCGGCGGGGAGCGTCCTCGAGGCGCACGGGCTGGTGAAGGTCTACCGGAAGCGCCGAGTGGTGAACGACGTCGCCGTGCGCTTGCAGCAGGGGGAGATCGTAGGGTTGCTGGGCCCCAACGGCGCCGGGAAGACGACCACGTTCTACATGATCGTCGGCCTCATTCAACCCGAGAGCGGCTCCATCCAGCTGGACCGGGACGAGATCACCCGGATGCCGATGTACAAGCGCGCGCGGCGCGGCATCGGCTATCTTTCCCAGGAGCCGTCGATCTTTCGGAAGCTGACCGTCGAGGACAACATCGTCGCGATCCTCGAAACGTTGCCAATTTCCAAGGAAGAGCGTCGGTCTCGGTTGGAGAGTCTGCTCGACGAGTTGAGTATCAAGCACCTGCGGCACAGCAAGGCATACCAGTTGTCGGGCGGGGAGCGCCGGCGGCTGGAGATCACGCGGGCCCTCGTGTCGCAGCCCAAGTTCATGATGCTCGACGAGCCGTTTGCAGGGGTCGATCCAATCGCGGTCCACGACATCCAGACCATCGTCGCGGGGCTGCGCCATCGGGGGATCGGGGTGCTGATCAGCGATCACAACGTGGAACAGACGCTCGACATCGTCGACCGTGCCTACATCATGTTCGACGGACAGGTGAAGGTCTCGGGCACGGTGCGCGACCTCGTCTTCGACGACGAGGTGTCGCGCATCTACCTCGGCCCCACCCTGACCGCGCGGCTTCGGACGCGCTTCGCCGCCGAAATCGGGGAGGTGCGCGCATGAGGACCGGGCTCGGCCAGCATACCTCGCTCCGCCAGGAGCTGAAGATCAATCCACGCCTGTACCAGGCGATGGACCTGCTCTACATGCCCCTGCTCGACCTCCAGCAGCACCTCAAGCAGGAGCTGTTGAACAACCCGTTCCTCGAGATGACCGAGCCGGACGAGGAGGACTCGGAGGAAGAGGAAACGAAGGAGGGCGAGGAAGGGCCTGTCGACCTCGCGGAGCCCGAGACCGCCCCGCCCGAGGAGCGCGAGGCGGTCAACAACGAGACGATCGACTGGGAGGAGATCCTCCTCGACGGCTTCGAGACCGGGGGGATGCGCGAGGAGCACGAGGAGCGCGAGTACTACGAGCCGGTCTCGGTGGACCGGCGCGACCTCGACGACCACCTCAAGGACCAGATCGCGCTGCTGGAGCTCACGCCGCGCCAGTTGCTCCTGGCGGACGAGTTCGCGGGCAACATCAACGAGGACGGCTACCTCACCTGCGCCATCCCGGAGATCCTCGACGGCATCAACGAGGTGGTGGCCAGGGCCGCGGAGAAGGAGGGCTTCCACGGCGAGCTTCCGCTCTACACGATGGCCGAGGCCGAGGAGATGCTGCGCGTCATCCAGTCGCTCGACCCGCCGGGCGTGGGGGCGCGCGACCTGCGCGAGTGCCTGTTGCTGCAGCTGCGCGACCTGCAGCAGGAGGAGACGCTCCAGTACCGCCTGGTGCGCGACGCCTTCGACGAGCTCATCGCGCACCGCTGGAGCGAGATCTCCAAGCGGTTCGGCATCAGCGCGCACGACGTGCAGCACGCCGCCGACGAGATCGCCAAGCTCGACCCCAAGCCGGGACTTCGCTACTCGAACGCGAACGACGGCTACATCGTCCCCGACCTCGTGGTCGAGAAGATCGACGGCCACTACCACGTCTTCATCAACGACGGCAACCTCCCGCGCCTCAAGCTCAGCAAGGCCTACCAGGAGATTGCGCGCGACAAGAAGAAGTTCGACGGGGAGAACAAGGAGTTCATCTCGTCCAAGCTCAACTCGGCCAACTGGATGATCCAGGCCATCGAGCAGCGTCGCCAGACGATGCTCAAGGTGATGAACTACATCGTCGACCGGCAACGCGACTTCTTCGAGAAGGGCGTGCAGTACCTCAAGCCCCTCACGCTGCGCGAGGTGGCCGAGGTCATTGCGATGCACGAGAGCACGGTGAGCCGCGTGACGAACGAGAAGTACGTGCAGACGCCACGCGGCGTCCTCCCGCTCAAGTTCTTCTTCTCCTCGGGCCTCAGCACCACGGGCGGCGAGGACGTGTCGGCGCGCGGCATCAAGGACCAGATCGAGAAGCTCGTCGCCAACGAGGATCCGCGGAACCCGCTCACCGACCAGGCCATCGTGAACATCCTGCGCGACAACGGCGTCAACATCGCCCGGCGCACCGTGGCCAAGTACCGAGACCAGCTGGGGGTGCTCTCCGCGCGCATGCGCAAGCGGGTCTGACCCCGCCTCCGCTGCGGGTCTCCGTCCTGGTTCCCGCCAAGGC
>CAZVDJ010000618.1:0-3288 GCA_964626245.1 uncultured Gemmatimonadaceae bacterium | reverse complement strand
GGTTCGCGCCGGTGGAGATGATCCAGTCGACGAAGCCCGCCTCGATGAGCGGGATCACCGCCGCCATCCCCAGCCCGGCCGGGGTCAGCGCACCGGTCATCGTGAGGCCGATGGTGACATCGGGCTCGAGCATCTTCTCGGCAAACAGCTGGCACCCCTCGCGCAGGCGCCCCGCGTTGTACGCGA
The DNA here is from genome assembly GCA_964626245.1 of uncultured Gemmatimonadaceae bacterium. GTDB lineage: Bacteria > Gemmatimonadota > Gemmatimonadetes > Gemmatimonadales > Gemmatimonadaceae > SCN-70-22. Next base: position 3,102 of record CAZVDJ010000618.1, on the reverse strand, counting down.
GGTAGGTACCCTCGATGAGGTCCGCGATGCGTTCCTTGCCGGTGATCTTGCGCGGCATGATTCGCTGGCCGCGGAGGAAGCGTGAGGCCGCAGCCGTGGTGTGGCCCTTGCCGGCGCGCTCGCGGGCCTCGGCGGCCTCCTTCTGCGTCGCCTTGTTACCAGCCGCGCTCGCGCGCTTGACCGTCTTGCCGACGCGCGACGCCTTGAGGCCGAGCGAGCGGCCAGCGGACTTACTGGACTTCATCGAGAATGCTCCATGCGCCGGCGCGCGGCGCTGACTTGGGCGTCGTAAGCGGCGATCACGGCCTGCACGGCCTCCTGCGGATCGTCCGTGACGAGCATGAGGTCCATGTCCCCCGGCGAGATCTTGCGCTCGCTGAGCACGCGCGACTGCAACCAGCGCACGAGCCCGGCCCAGTAATGGCGGCCGAACAGGATGACAGGGAACTGGTAGATCTTCCCGGTCTGGATGAGCGTCAGCGCCTCGAACAACTCGTCGAGCGTGCCGAAGCCGCCGGGGAAGATGATGAACGCGTTCGAGTACTTGATGAACATCGTCTTCCGCACGAAGAAGTAGCGGAAGTTGATGAGCGTGTCGACGTACGGGTTGGCCCCCTGTTCAAAGGGGAGCTCGATGTTGCAGCCGATGGAGCGGCCGCCGGCGAGCTTGGCCCCCTTGTTGGCCGCCTCCATGATCCCGGGGCCGGCGCCGGTGATCACGGCAAAGCCGGCGTGCGCCAGGAGGCGCGCCGTCTCCTCGGCGGCCGCGTACTGCGGATCGTCGGGGCCGGTACGCGCCGAGCCGAAGATCGTCACCCCCTTGGTGATGTCGGCCAGGGTGTCGAACCCCTCGACGAACTCGCTCTGGATGCGCAGCACCCGCCAGGGATCGGTGCGCGTGAAGACGTCGCCCGCCACCCGCGGCTGCAGGAACTTGGCGTCCTCGGTGAGCGGGAGGGGGTCGCGGATGGAGGCGTCGATGACACGATGCGCGCCGCTGGTGCGGGCGCTGGACGTCTCCGACGGCGGGGTGCGCCCGGCGGCGCGGTGTCCGGTCTCGGTGCGCTCGCGAAGCCCCTCGAGCGCCTCCTTGCCGGCATCGGCCAGGCGTTCGGGATCGAGCACGCGCGCCGTGGCGGATGCCCCCCGTCGCGCCGGTTTCTTTCGCTGGGCCATCGCGCGGTTATGATCGTGGAAGGGGAACGGTCAACACGGGCATCAGCTTAGCGTATCACACGGGGGGGCGGAACTTCGGGTCGCACCCTTCCGCTCGCCGCCTCCGCTCGGTTTCTTGGCGTCGCGCTCGTCCCGACGCTTCGCCCGCCCGATCGCACACGCCGCGCACTCGTGCCCGTCATCATACTCGTTGCAGACGGGGCCCGCCCCGACACGCTCCACGACGCGATGGAGCGCGGGCGCGTGCCGCACCTCGCCCGGCTGCGCGCCGAAGGGGGGATGCACACGGTCACCACGGCGTGGCCCTCCGTCACCGGCGTGGCGTACGCCCCCTTCCTCACGGGACGCTACCCGGGCGGCGCGGGGCTCCCCGGGCTGCGGTGGTTCGATCGCTCGCGCCGCGTGAGCCGGCTGGCCGCGCACGCGCGCAGCTACGTGGGGCTGGGGATGCGCCACATCGACCGCGACCTCGCCACCGACGCCCCCACGCTCTTCGAGCTGTCGGGGAACGCGCTGGGGGCGCTGGCGGTGATCGAGCGGGGGCTCCCCATGGACCGCCGGCTGGGGCGCGGCGTGCGCTTCATTGCCCGCGTGGCGCGCACGCACTTTGGCGGCAACGTGCGGGACTGGATGGCGATCGATCGCGAGATCGGCGACGCGGTGGTGCACCGGCTGCGGCGCGATCGCCCCGACGTGGTGTTCGCCGCCTTTACGGGGATCGACAAGGCCTCGCACGCGGTGGGACACGACGATCCGCGCGTGGGCGAGGCGCTGGCGACGATCGACGAGGTGGTCGCCGAGATCCGGCACGATGCCGAACGCGCCGGGCGCTGGGACCAGACCCACCTGTGGATCGTGAGCGACCACGGCCACTCGCCGGTGCATCGCCACGACGACCTGGCCGATCTCTTCGCCCGCACCTGGCGCTATCGCACGCTGGCCCACCCGTGGGCCGTGGGGTGGGGGCACGAGGTGGCGGTGATGGTGAGCGGAAACGCCATGGCACACCTGTACCTCGAACTGGAGCGGCGCCACCGCCCCTTCTGGCCGGCCCTCGCGGCGCGGTGGCGCGACACCGTGGACGCCCTGCTCGATCGCCCCAGCGTGGACCTGGTCCTCCTCCCGCATGACGAGGAGTGCGTGGAGGTGCGGCGCGCGGGGCACGGCTCGGCCATGGTCACCCGCGACGCCGACCGCTACGCCTACCGCCCGCTGGATGGCGACCCGTTAGGCATCGGCCCGGTGGCGCCGTGTGGCGCGCGCGAGGCGTACGAGGCCACCATCGACAGCGACTATCCCGACGCCCTCGTCCAGGTGGCCCACATCGGCGCGTCGCCTCGTGCCGGCGACGTGATGCTCTCGGCCGCGCGCGGGTGGGACTTCCGCGAACGGTACGAGCCCATCCCGCATCGCTCGTCGCACGGCGCGCTGCACCGGGACCACATGCTGGCACCGCTCCTGGTGAACCACCAGCCGGCGCATCCGCCGCGCCGAACGGTGGACGTGATGCCGAGCGCGCTGGCCGCGCTGGGGCTCGCCCCGCCGGCGGGGCTCGACGGCGAGAGCTTCCTGGCCGACGCGTCCAACCTTGCGCTGAGCGCCGTGGAGTGAGAGCGTAGCGCGCGGCCTGCACCGGCGGCGCCTCGACTCTCGGCGGAACTGTCGCCGGATCATCGCCGCTGCAATGCTCGTCCTTCGCCCGCGCGTCGCCGGGCGAACTCCACCTATCGCGCGAGGGACCTCCATGCGTCGCACCGTGTTCGTGCTGGGAGCCGCCATCCTGCTGGGCGCATGCGGAGGCGGGGGCGCCGGCACCCAGCGCCGCGGGGCGAGTGGCTCCACCCCCCCCCCTAATCCTGAGCCTGTCGACGCACGTCGGGGTGAGCGCTGGTGAGGAATGGGTAGGCGGATGATAGCGGTGAGGCG
>CAZVDJ010000617.1:0-3310 GCA_964626245.1 uncultured Gemmatimonadaceae bacterium | reverse complement strand
GCGACCATGAGCTTGATCGCCTCGGGGGTGCGCTTGACGCCGATGCGCACGCGCCCGCCGCTTCCGGCCAGCGCGTCGATGGCGTTCTTGATCAACGCCTCCAGCACCCATTCCACGAGGACGGGGTCGCCCTGCGCGATGAGCGGCCCCTCGTGGATGTACGTCTCGATCGTCACGGCGTGCGCCAGCGACGGGACGCGCGCGCGGAAGTAGTCGGCCACGCGCTGCACGATGCGTCCCACGTCCACTTCCTCGCGGTTGGGCGGACGCCCGATGCGCTCGAAGCGGTGCGCCACGCGCTCCAGGCGCTCCAGGTCGCCCGTCATGTGCTCCAGGGCGCGCGTGGTCAGCGGGTCGTTGTCCCGGTCCTGCAGCAGCTCGATCCACCCCGAGAGCGACGAGAGCGGCGTCCCGAGCTGGTGCGCCGACTCGCGCGCCATGCCGGCCCAGACGCGCTCGCGGTCGGCGTGCGCGCGCGTGCGGAAGATGTACAGCGCCGCCAGCAGCACGATGCCGAGCATCCCCGCCTGGAGGAGCGGCACCACGCGCAGCTCGCGCACCAGCGGCGTGTGGCCGAAGTGGATCGTCCCGACGTTGGCTTCGCTCACCGGCGGGTTCTCGGCGTCGAGCCGAGCGATCCACTCCACCAGCCGCGGGTCGTCGGGCCGGAAGGCGCCGTCGGTTGCAATGAACGGGAGGTTGGCCGCCGCCGTGACCTTCCCCGACGGGTCGGTCACGATCACCGGCACGCCGGAGCGCCGGATGTGGTCCGAGAGGTCGAACAGCGCGCCCAGCGCATTGCTCGCGGTGTCGGTGAGCGCGCGATAGACCTGCGCGTACATCCGCCCCTCGCGTCCCGCCTCCTCGCTGAGCCGCGAGACGACGCGCTGAGTGAAGAGCACGTACGACCCCAGCAGCAGCGCCACCACCACGCCCACGACCACCGTGGCGCGGCGCCGCATGGCTAGCGGATCACGTCCATCCCGAGATAGCCTCGGAGGACCTCCGGGACGGTGACGGAGCCATCAGGCTGCTGGTAGTGCTCCAGCAGGCAGGCGATGATGCGCGGGAAGGCGAGCCCCGAGCCGTTGAGGGTGTGCACGAAGCGCGGCTTCTCCCCCGGCGCCGGGCGATACCGGATGTTGGCGCGCCGCGCCTGGTAGTCGGTGAAGGTGGAGCACGACGACACCTCGAGCCACTTGCCCACGCCCGGCGCCCAGGCCTCCAGGTCCCACGTCTTGGCGCTGCTCTGCCCCGTGTCCCCAGCCGCCAGCAGCAAACGGCGGTACGGGAGCCCCAGGCGCTCCAGCAGCACCTCGGCGTGGCGCGTGAGGCGCTCGTGCTCGTCCGGCGATTGCTCGCTGGCGGTGTAGCGCACCAGCTCCACCTTGTCGAACTGGTGCAGCCGCAACAGCCCGCGCGTGTCCTTGCCGGCCGCCCCGGCCTCCTTGCGGAAGCACGGGGTGTACGTGACGAAGCCGCGCGGCAACTCGGCCGCGTCCAGGATCTCGTCACGATAGAGGTTGGTCACCGGCACCTCGGCGGTGGGCACGAGGAAGAGATCCTCGCCGGCGACCGCGTACATGTCGTCCTCGAACTTGGGGAGCTGTCCCGTCCCCACCATGGCGGCGCGATTCACCACCACCGGGACCCACAGCTCCTCGTAGCCGTGCTCGCGCGTGTGCGTGTCGATGAAGAAGTTGAGCAGCGCCCGCGTGAGGCGCGCCCCCGCTCCGCGCAGGACGACGAAGCCCGAGCCCGTCACCTTGGCCCCGCGCGGCAGGTCCAGGATCCCCAGCGCCTCCGCCAGTTCCCAGTGCGGCTTGAGCCCGTCGCCGGTGCGCGGCTCGCCCCACGTCTTCTCCACGCGGTTCTGCGACTCGTCGCCGGCCGGGACGTCCTCGAGCGGGAGGTTGGGGAGCTCCAGCAGGATCTGCTGCAACGCCTGCTCCGACTGCGCCAGCTCTCCCTCGAGCCGCGCGATCTCCTCGCCTAACGCGCGCCCCTGCTGGATCAGGGCGTCGGCGTCCTCGCGCGCCTTCTTGCGGCGCGCCACCTCCTGCGAGTTGGCATTCCGGGCCGCCTTGCGCTCCTCCACCGCCTGGATCATGGCGCGACGCTCCACATCGAGCGCGACGCCGCGGTCGATGACCGGGGCCAGCGCCTCCAGCTTGCCGCGTCGGTGCATCGCGCTCCGCAACTGGTCCACCTGGTCGCGGAGTACCCGGAAGTCGTGCATGACGGCCTGGTTCGTGGGACTAGTTCTTGGGAACGCCGGGCTGCAACGAACGGAAGCCGCAGTTGGGATCGCGGACCGCGCGGAAGTAGATCTGTCGGCGGGTGGCATTGATGCTGTCCACCACGAGCTTGGCATACTGCTGCGAGGCGAGGGAGAACTGACAGGCGTCTCCCGCCAGCTCCAGCACCACGCCCTCGCCCGTCCCCACCTGGAAGGTGGAGTCGTAGCTGTAGCCGCCCGACGGCGCCTTGGTCATGCTCTCGAAGGTCCCCTTGATCAGCTGCATCCCCACCTGCGGCGACGCGGTCGGGATCCCGGTCACCAGCCGGGTGGGGCTGATGCGGCGCGCGGGGATCAGCTGGACCTTCCCGTTGCCAGGGAGGTCGAACGCCACCTCGAAGGCGATCTCCGGATCGACGCGCACCACGACGCCCGACGACGCGCTGTACGCCGACGGAAAGCTGATCGGCGTCTGCGTCATGGCATACGCCGAGAGGGTGTCGAACTCCACTTCCCGAAAGGCGCGTAGCCCCAGCGTGTCGTCGCACGCCGAGAGACCGGCGACGATCGCCACGCTAGCCGCCACACGCCCGAGCGGTCCTCGTATCATTCGCATCGACAACACGTTGGTCACCATGAGTAGCTGTCGCGTACACTAAACCGGCGCGCCCCTCCACATCAAGCGACTCGGCTTGACTTCACCCCCTCCCCCGTTATGCTTGGCTCGACCTTCCACGGAGCGGGGATGCCTACGATTCGCGAGCTCGTTGCCGCCATCGCCCAGCGAGACGGGGTGGACGCGGTGATCCTGCTCGGGCGCGACGGCCTCCTCATCGACGGGCGCACCTCCGCGCCGCTGGACGCCGAGCACCTCGCGGCGCACGTCCCCCCGCTCCTGGCCGCCGCCGACGAACTCGCCGCCCACGCGCAGCGCGGCCCCGTGGTCACCTCCGTCGTGGAGTACGAGCGCGGTTTTGCCGTCGTCTGCGCGCTGTCCACCGAGGCCGTCCTCCTGGTCGTGCATCGCCGCCCTACGCTGTTTCTTCTGCTCCAGCGCGAAGCGTTTGCTCG
>CAZVDJ010000616.1:0-3311 GCA_964626245.1 uncultured Gemmatimonadaceae bacterium | reverse complement strand
TCCAGGCGAACATGGACCCGCGCCACCGCGACCGCATCGCCTTCGTGCGCATCTGCTCCGGACGCTTTGTCGCCGGGATGGAGGTGGGACAGGTGCGCACCGGCAAGCGATTGCGGCTGTCGGCGCCGCAGCAGTTCATGGCGCGCGAGCGGGTGGCGGTGGAGGAAGCCTGGCCCGGCGACGTCATCGGCGTGATCGACCGGGGGAACCTGCGCATCGGCGACTCGCTGGCCGAGGAGGGGAACCCGGAGTTCACCGGGATCCCGCGCTTCCCTCCCGAGCACTTCGCCCGTGTCGTCCTCATCGACCCCATGAAGCGCAAGCAGCTGGACGCCGGGCTGCGGCAGCTGACGGAAGAGGGGGCGGCGCAGGTCTTCTTCACCTCGCCCACCGACGTCTCGGGCCCCACGCCGCTCATCGGCGCGGTGGGGCTGCTGCAGTTCGACGTGATGCTGCACCGGCTGGAACACGAGTACGGTGTCCGCTGCCGATTGGAGAAGATCGCCGGGCGCTACCCGCGCTGGGTCACGGGGCCACAGGAGGCCATCGAACGCGCCGGACGCGAACGTGGACGCAGCATCCTGTACGACGCCAAGGGCCAGCCCCTCATCCTCTTCGACGATGCGTGGGGGCTGCGCTGGGCGCTGGAACGGGAGACGTCGGTGACCTTCCACGAATCCCCCCCCTAGGCGCCGTATGCGTCTTGCCCTCCTCGTCGGCCTGGGCGGCGCCGCCGGCTCCGTCGCGCGCTACCTGCTGGGAATGTGGCAGCCGCGGACCGTGGGGAGCTTTCCGTGGGCCACCTTCGGCATCAACGTCGCCGGCTCGTTCCTCCTCGGCTTCCTGCTCCGCGTGGCGCTCGCCAGCTCGTCCTTCACCCCCGAGTGGCGCGCCCTCCTGACCGTCGGATTCTGCGGAGGCTTCACCACCTTCTCGACCTACAGCTACGAGACCGCGGTGCTCCTGGAGAGCGGGCACTACGGCAAGGCAGCGACCTACGCGCTGGCCAGCGTGGCCGTTGCGCTCGCGGCCACCTTCGCAGGGCTGATGGCCGCGCGCGAGTATCTCGACAGGTAGCGGTCGCGCGCAGGGGCGCACGGGCGGACGGGCGGGGTCGGGGAAAGGCGGACGGCGCGAGGTGGGATCAGGGGTAGGTTGGGATGGGGAGGGCGACGCGAGCACGCTCGCGCCGCCTGAGCCGGTGCCCGCGGGTGCCCCCCGGTCCCTTCACCCAGGTGATGTCATGCGCGCGATTCTGCTTCCCGTCGATGGGTCGCCGCTCGCCGAGACGGCGCTGCACACGGCCATTGCCCTCGCCAGGCGCGAGGGAGCACGTCTGGAGGTGGTGACCGTGGTCGCCGCCCCGGTCCAACCAATGGATGCCGGCGGCGCGCCTGTGCTCGACGCGCGGCTAGAGCACGACCTGGTCGCCCAGGCCGAGGAGTACCTGGCCGCCTTGCGACGTCGCCTTGCCGAGTTGGCCCCTGACCTGAAGTGCTCCGCCACGCTCCTGCGCGGACGGGCCGAGCAGGCCATCGTGGCCGAGGCCAAACGTGAGGGTCACGACCTGATCGTGATGACCACGCACGGACGGTCAGGAGTGAGCCGCCTCTGGTTGGGGAGCGTGGCCGCGGGCGTCCTGCGCCACAGCCCCATGCCAGTGCTCCTTCTGCGCGATCTCTCCTCGGCGGCGCCGCGCGAGGGAGCACCGCTCTTCCCCTCGGTGGTCGTGCCGCTGGATGAGGGCGAGACGAGCGAGCGCATCCTGGCCGACGCCATCGCGGTCGCCGGGCGCAGCGCCACCTTCCACCTCGTGCACGTCGTCGTGCCGCTGCGCTGGGTCCCGCCGCCATCGGCAATCGAGGTCGTGAGCGCCGGGGCGGCGGGGAGGGAGATGCCGGCGGACGTGCTGGACCTGTCGCGCGACGCCGCCGTGGCGCGGCTCAACGCCATCGCCAAACGCCTGCAGCAGGACGGGATTGCCGCGCAGGTGCACGTCCCCATTCACCGCAACGCCGCGGAGGCGGTGCTCGCCTATGCGCACGAGAGCGGGGCGTCGCTCATCGCCATGACGTCGCACGGACGCGGCGCCGTGGGTCGCACCTTCCTGGGGAGCGTCTCGGACAAGGTGGTGCGCGGCGCGGCGATGCCGGTCCTCGTGCGCGTACCGGCCGCGCACGCATAGCGAGGAGGCCGGTCACGATGCGCATCGTCTGCGGCACCGATTTCTCGCCCAACTCGGCCCACGCCACCGAAGCCGCCGCCGCGCTGGTGCGGCGCACGGGTGACGCGGTGGAACTGCTGTGTGCCACCGGCAGTGCGTTGCATCTGGCGGCGGCGCCCGACACCGCGCACGGGATCGTCGGCGCGCGCACCGCGCGGGCCGAGCAGCTGGCCGCCGAGGCGGCCCGGTGGCGCGCCGCCGGCGTCGCGGTGGAGACGGCGCTCGACGAGGCCGCCCCGGCGGAGGCACTGGTGCGGCGTGCCGCGGAGGTCGACACGCGCATGGCGGTGATCGGTGCCGTGGGGCACGGGCTGCTCTCGCGCCTGCTGGTGGGGAGCGTGGCCGAGCGCGTGGCCATGGCATCGCCCGTCCCGGTCCTGGTCGTGCGCGAGGGAGAGGGGTGGCGCGCGTGGGGGGCGCGGGAGCGTCCGCTCCGGATCGTGGTGGCGTTCGACCAGGGAGCATCGGCGCGCGGCGCCCTGGCGTGGAGCGCGTGGCTGGCCGCGCTCGGCGACGTGCAGCTGACGGTGTGCTGGGTGGTGCACCCGGCGTTCGAGAACGAGCGCGCCGGCGCGGCCGGCCCCGGGACAGGGCTCGACCTCGCCCCGGCCACACACGCGGCGCTGCAGGAGGAGCTGCGGCGAGAGACGGCCGGCCTGGTCCCCGGCGGCACCGCGTTGCACCTGGAGGTCAACCTCGGGCGCATCGACCACGCCGTGGCGCAGTACGCGCGCACGCTCGACGCCCACCTGCTCGTCGTCGGATCGCACCAGCGCCAGGGGTGGGAACGGTTGTGGGAAGGCTCGGTGTCGCGTGGCGTACTGCATCACGCGCCGATGAGCGTGGCGGTGGTGCCCTACACGCAAGCCGACGAGTAGCCACCCAGGAGGTGGCCCTTCCCATCTCCCGCCTCCCGTCTCCCGTCCCCCGTCTCCTACCTCACCAGCTTCTTGTACTTGATCCGGTGCGGCTGGTCGGCGTCGGGACCCTTCCGCTTCTTCAGGTCCTCGATGTACGCCTGGTAGTTCCCCTCGAACCAGACCACCTCGGAGTCGCCCTCGAACGCCAGGATGTGCGTCGCGATGCG
>CAZVDJ010000615.1:0-3316 GCA_964626245.1 uncultured Gemmatimonadaceae bacterium | reverse complement strand
GTGCAGGTGGCTGGGCGTGGCCACGATCGCCGCGTCCAGTTCGTCGTAATCCAGCAGGTCGTCGATGTCGGTGAAGACGTCGGGAATGCCGAAGCGGTCGGCCAGCGCGCGGGCCTTGGCGCGGTCGTTGTCGCACAGCGCGACGAGTTGCACCCCCCGCAGCTTCGAGAGGAGCGGCAGGTGGGCCAGCTGGGCGATGGCGCCCGCACCTACGACGGCGATCCGAACGGGGGATTGCATGCGACGGAGTACGGCGTGAACGAGACGGCCTGCGCGAGCGGAGGTGCAATTCGTTGCAGCTGGCGTTCCCGGCGACCGTCACGGCGTCGGCGGCGGTGCGCTCAGGGAAGCCGCGCCACCGTCGTCCCGGGATAGTACGCAGCGAGGATCGCGCGTGCGTCGTGGCCGGCTCGCGCCCGCCCGATGGCTCCCCACTGGCACATCCCCACCCCGTGACCGTTCCCGGTCCCGTGAATCGTCAGTTGCGTCAACCGACCATCGCGCCCGATGACCGGCTCGAGCGAAAAATAGGTCGAGTTCAGGATCTCGCCACGTCGTGATCGCAGCGCCTCGCGCAACGCCGTGCCGCTCAGGCGCAGCGTTCCGGCGTCGGTGTCGAGCAGCAAGGCGCGCACGCGACCCGACTCCGTGCGCCCCTCGATGCGCGCCCCGCGTACCTGACCAGCGGCGACCAGCCGCGCACCACCGCGCGCCTGCACGTAGCGCGCGACCGCCCCCTCGAGCTCCCGGCCGTCGAGCGTCCGTTCCCAGCGGTGCCGCGGTGCAATCGCACACCACGGTTGGTCGCTCCCGTCCGGGACATCGCGCACGGGTCGGAGCCAGGGCGTCTCACCTACCCCGCTCCACGCCTCCCCCGGCGCCGCCGTGTGGCCCCCGCAGGCCGAGTGGTACGGGGCCCGCACCACCTCGCCGCCATAGGTCAGGACGAGCCCCGCGGTGGCCGAGATGGCGGCGTCCGCGATGGGGTGCTCGGCGCTCATCCCGCCGTAGACCTGGTCCCACACCGCGGCCGTGAGGTCGAACGGGGCGCGGCGCCCCTCGCGCGCGCGTACGACCGCGTAGCTGCGGGCCGCAATGGCCTGCGCCTCCAGCGCGGCCTGCTCGTTAGGTGACCGTACCCCCAGCTCGAGCGGCACCACCCCGCGCAGGTAGTCCTCCCGGTCCACGACGTTCACCACGAGAACCGCGGTGTCGACGGCCACGAACGCCAGGTGACCGCGATACAGCCGCCCCGCAAATCCAACCGCGCCGCCTGGCCCGGCTGCCAGCGTGAACGGCTCGTCACTCCAGGCCGTGGCCTGCCCCGTCGAGGGAAAGACGACGCGCGTGCGCCGGTTGCGGCGCTCCACCTGCCAGCTGGGAGGGGCGTCACCCTGCGCGTGCGCGCGTCCCCACGCGTCGCGCAGCACCCATTCCCCACGCGCGTCGGGGCTCACCTCGGCGGTCCCCGAGCCAACCACCACGCGGATCATCGCGCCGTCGCCGGCCGGGCGCTGCGCGACCAGTCGTGCCGGAAGCGCACCGAGTACCGCCGCCGCCAGCAGGAGGCGCCACCGACGGACGGCGGATCGCGCCGGGGCGTGCGACGGAGCGTGCGTCACGCGAGGAAAAGGCAAACGCTGGGCGTGCACGGACGGGTCGGCTCCAGGAGGGGGGAGGTCGCGTCGCGGCGGCGCCGCCGACTCCGGCATGGGGTGGTGGGGTCGCCTAACGCTCCCCCCAAGGGTGGACGCCGCCGGGCGTCACCGCGTCACCGGATCGTGGCGTCACCGCCTCGCCGCGCCTCCCGGTCGCGACGTCACCGGGTCGCCTCGTCACGCGCCGGGTGCCGCGTCCGGGAGGACCAGCTATCGGCCGAAACTCCCGACGGACCCCGGGGCGACCGGAAGGGCGCGGCCGGCCCGCCGCGGCGCGGTGGGCACGGCATCGACCACGGCCCTCGGCGTTGCACGGAAGTCGAAGTCGTCGACGACTTCGTCGAGCCTGACGGTGAGGATCGTCCCCGGCGCCTCGCGCGTGGTGATCCACGTCACGCCGTCGATGTCGTCCGCCTGCGCCTCCAGCCTCGCCTGCGCCACGCCGTCGCTCCCGCCGGCGCGGTCGACCATCGCCCGCATCTCCCGCCCGATCCACGACTCGTAGCGATCCGCGGTGACCAGGCGCTGCAGTTCCTGCACGCGCTCCAACCGCTCGCGCTTCACCTCGTCCGGCACGTCGTCCGGCATGGTCCAGGCGCGCGTCCCTTCCTGTGCCGAGTAGGTGAACGCGCCCACGCGCTCGAGTTGCGCCTCCTCCAGGAAGTCGAGCAGTTCCCGGAACTCGTCGTCGGTCTCGCCCGGAAAGCCGACGATGACCGTCGTGCGGATGGCGACGCCGGGGAGGGCGTCACGCAGGGCGCGGAGCTTCTCGCGCTGGCGTTCCTTGCGCTCCGGCCGGCGCATGCGGGCCAGCACGCTGTCGGCGGCGTGCTGCATGGGGACGTCCAGGTACCGCACGATCCGCGGCTCGCGCGCCATGAGCTCCAGCATGGCCGGCGTGAGCCCGGCAGAGTAGATGTAGAGCAGGCGGAACCAGGGAATCGACGTCTCGCGCGCGAGCGCCTGGAGCAGCTCGGGAAGGGCGCGTCCGTCGCGCACGTCGCGTCCCCAGTGCGCCAGGTCCTGCGCCACCAGGTTCACCTCGCGCGCGCCCTGCAGCTCCAGGAGTTGCGCCTCGCGCACCACGTCGTCCAGCGCGAACGACCGGTGCTTGCCCCGCATGAGCGGGATGGCGCAGAAGGCGCAGCCGTGGTCGCATCCCTCGCTGATCTTGAGGTAGCGCACGTGCGGAAGCTCGCCGGAATACAGCCGCACCCCGGGATGCTGCAGCAGCGGCGCCTCGTCCAGGAGGCCGCGCGCCGCGAGTTCGGGGACGAGGCGGTCGGCGTCGGCCGTCCCCAGCAGGAGGTCGACCTCCGGCAGCGCCTCCGCCAGCTCGTCCCTGTGGCGCTCCACCATGCACCCCACCGCCGCCACCAGCTGGCAGCGCCCCGATTCCTTGCGCCTGGCGGCGTCGAGGATCGTGTCCAGCGACTCGCGCTTGGCCGCGTCGATGAAGCCGCACGTGTTCACCACGATCACGTCGGCCTCGTCCATCGACGCCGACGGCTCGGCGCCGTGCGCGACCAACTCGGCGATGTAGCGCTCCGAGTCGACGGTGTTCTTGTCGCAGCCGAGCGTGAGGACGGAAAAGCGCATCTCGCTAATACTGCCGCGCGCGGTCCACTTCCCACTTCGTCGGCTCGCCCTTCTCGAGT
>CAZVDJ010000614.1:2049-3348 GCA_964626245.1 uncultured Gemmatimonadaceae bacterium | reverse complement strand
GCGCAGTTCGCGCGTGGCTCCCTCCACCTCGTGCAGCGAGCGCGCCTGCGAGTGCGCCGTGTCGGCGAGCTGCGCCGCTCCTTCGCGATTGCGTCCCGAGATCTCGGCGATGCGAGCGATGCGCTCGCGCACGCCGCCCACCTCCTCCTCCTGCGACCGCGACACTTCGGCAATGCGCTTGGCCCAGGTGGCGGCCGCGCGGGACGAGTCGACCACCTGCGCCATCGCATCACGTGCCGACTCCGACAGCGTCTCCACATCGGCAACCAGCGACCGGCCGCGATCCATCTGGCGGGTGGCCCGCTCCATCTGGGCGACGAGCGTTGCCACCAGGACACTCGCCTCTTCCGAGGCGCGACCGCTCTGCTCCGCGAGCTGGCGGATCTCCTCGGCCACCACGGCAAAGCCGCGCCCTTCCTCTCCCGCGCGCGCCGCCTCGATGGCCGCGTTGAGCGCCAGCAGGTTGGTCTGCTCGGCCAGGTCCCTTATGACCCCGATGAACGACGTCACGCGCCGAGTCTCGTCGCCCAGGTCGCCCATGATGGTCCCGCTCTCGCCCACGAACCCCTTGGCGCTGACCAGCCGCTCCACCGCCGTCCCGATCGTGGCCCGGTGCTCGGTCGCCAGCTGCACCGCGCGGTCGCTCGCGGCGGCGGCCTCGCGCGCATCGCGCGCGATCGATGCGGTGCTCCCGTGCACGTCGGCGGCGGCATCGCGCCCGCGCGCCGCCAGGTCGCTCGCCTCGGCCACCGAGCGCGAGATCTCCGCCGCCAGGCGTGCCACCGTCTCGGCGCCATTCCGCAGTTGGTGCGCCGACTCGCTCATCGTGTCCACCTGCCGCTCCAGGCGCGCCACCGACTCCGCCAGCGGGCGGCGCAGGTCCTGGATGTGGATCGTCGTGGCCAGCTGGCTGGCGAAGCGCTGCACCACCTCGAGCTGCTTGGGGCCGTAGGTGCCGCGCTTGTGATGCGTGAGCTCCAGCAGTCCCACCGCGCGCTCCCCAAAGCGCAACGGCATCACGACGGCGCTGCGCGTGGCGCCAACCCCGTCGCCCGCCGGCGCGCCCGCAACGGCCGCACTCCCCGCCCCGGCGTCCGACACGACCACCGCGCGCCCCGAGGCCAGCGCCTCGGCGCGCAGCCGCTCGCCGTCCGCGGACGGCGCCACGGGTGGATCGAGCAGGCCATCGCGCTCCGTGAACAGCAGGCGCGGGGCGCCGTCCTGCAGGCGGTGGATGCGAAAGTCCCGCCAGTCCACGAGCCGGTTGGCCAACCCCGCGATGCGGGCGAAGGCATCGGC
>CAZVDJ010000614.1:0-2039 GCA_964626245.1 uncultured Gemmatimonadaceae bacterium | reverse complement strand
CTGCAGCGAGAGGTTGCTGGTGATCACCCGCTCCCGGGCGTGGATCTTGTTGAGGTCCTCCGCCGCGATCGCCTCCTCCAGGATGCGCTGGAAGAGGAGCGCCGACGCCCCCAGCGCCGCCGCCACCACCACCCATCCCGCCAGCCCCACGTTGCTCACGGTGAGGACGACGACCAGCGTGGCCGCCGCCGAGGCGCCGAACGCGATGACCTCGTAGCGCAGGATGATCGAGCCCTCGTCAGGCAGGAGCTTGTCCCGCACCAGGAGCGAGAAGTATTGCAGCGCGCGTGAGAGCAGGAAGTAGCTGGAGACGAAGACCGACATGGCCGGGACGCCCTCGGCGGAGAGCGTGCCCGTGAGCGGGACGCCGAGCACGACGGCCGACGCCGCGTACAGGCCAAAGGCCGAGATCAGGGCAAGCGCCTCGCGCCCCGCGTTCACCCACGCCCAGGCCAGCGCCTTGCGCTGCAGCAGCCAGTCGGCCACGAGCACGCCGATCATCACCCCCAGGGCACCCGCGCTCGGTCCCAGCACGAGTGCCCCCGACATCGACGCCACCGCGACCCCCGACAGTGTCGAGTACTTCGTGAGGGCGATGGGGCGTGCCCTGAGCAGGATGGTCGTCGCGACGAGGACGACCACTCCCATCGGGTGCGCCGCCCACCGTGGGTCGGTGGCGAGCAGCCCGCCCACCGCCGCCGTTCCGGCGACGGCGATTCCGCGCGTGATCAGGTCGACGCGCAGCGCCACGTCAGAGCTCGTCCAGGGCCTGCCGCAGTTCCACCGTGAGGGCGTGGGCCGCATCGATCCCGGACTCGGCGGCCTTCACGATCGCGCTTCCCACCACGATGCCGTCGGCCAGCCGCCCGATCGCTTGCGCCTGCGCTCCGGTCGACACGCCAAACCCGACGCAGATGGGGAGGTCGGTGGCGGCACGCAGCCGGGCCACGGTCTCGGGCAGGTCGCTGGCGATGTCGCGTTGCATCCCCGTGACGCCCAGCCGCGAGATCAGGTACACGAATCCCCGGCCATGGCGCGCGATCTCTCGCATCCGCTCCAGCGGCGTCGTCGGCGCCACCAGCCGCACGAAGGCCAGCGGTCCCTCGCCCACCCACGCCTCGCGCGCCGGGTCGGCCCCCACCGGCAGGTCCGTCAGGAGCAAGCCGTGCACACCCGCGCCCGCCGCGCGCGCCAGGACGCCGGGGCCAGCCGCCATCACCGGGTTCAGGTAGCTGAAGAGCACCACCGGCACCGACAGGCGGGCTTCGCGCACGAGCTCGAGGACCCGGTCCAGCCCCACGCCGTGCTCCAGGGCCAGCTGGCTGCTGCGCTGGATCACCGGACCGTCGGCCATGGGGTCGGAGAACGGGACGCCGACCTCGATCACGTCAGCGCCGCCGGCCTCCAGCGCACGCATCAGCGCCACCGAACGCTCCGGGTCGGGATGCCCGGCCGTCATGTACGTCACCAGCGCCCGGCGTCCGGCGGCTGCAAGCGACTCGAAGCGCCGCGCGATGGGGTCAGACGAAGTAGTCACCGACATTGATGCCGTAGCGATCCGGGTTCTCGGTCTTGATGATCGTGCGCAGGTAGGTGCCGTCGGGCTTCTGCTCGGTCAGGTCCACCAGGTGCCCGGGAAAGAGCACGTTGCCGCGGTCGTCGCTGACGATGCGCACGATGGGGCGCGAGACCGCGGACGGATTGGGGTTGGTCGCGTGCACCACGGCGAGTTCGAACGTGTCGAGCACCACGAGCGTCCCGACCGGAAAGACGCCCAGCAGGTTGATGAACCCCTTCACGACCACCGGGTCCATCCCGCGGCGCGGGTTGTCGCGCATCCCGGCCAGCACCGCGGCCGGCGACAGGGGGACGGTCTGGTAGGCGCGCCGCGTGGTGGCGGCGTCGAAGCCGTCGGCCACCGCGACGATGCGCGAGAAGATGCTCTGCACGCGCGGACGGATGCTGCGCGGGTAGCCGGTGAGGTCGTGCTTCATGTGATGCTCGTAGGCCACGACCATGGCGCGATACGGCAGCTCCTG
>CAZVDJ010000613.1:0-3354 GCA_964626245.1 uncultured Gemmatimonadaceae bacterium | reverse complement strand
CGTGCGCAACCAGGGGTGGTCGTAGGTGGACGGGACCAGGACGCGCACATCCACCCCGTCGCGGGCGGCACCGGCCAGCGCCTCCACCTGCGAGAGCGACGGGGCAAAATAGGCGCTGGCAATCCAGATGGTGCGCTCCGCGCCTAACGCCTGCATCTGCAGGGCGCGCGACACGCGCATGCGCCCCGGCTCCCCTTCGATGATCCCCACCAGCGAGGGTGGGTCCACCTGCGGATCCAGGTGCGAGGCGCTGGGGCGGCGGATCAGGCGCAGCCCGCGCGGACGCCCCTCGCGCGCGCGGGTCCACATGCGCTCGAACGAGTCCACCAGGTCCACCGCGGCGGGGCCGGCGATGCGCACCGCCGTGTCACGCCACGGCGAGCGACGCCGGCGCAGCACGCCGTGCTTCCACTCCTTCCCGATCCCGATCCCCCCCGTCACCGCCGCCGCCCGGTCGGCCACCACCAGCTTGCGATGGTCGCGCGGGAGCAATCCGCCCCAACGACGAAAGCCCGGCGGGTTGAAGAGCACGACCTCGGCGCCGGCGCGCTCCATGGTGCGGAAGAAGCGGCGCGGCGTCCCCATGCGCCCCACCCAGTCCACCAGGATGCGCACGCGCACGCCGCGCATCACGCAGCGGATGAGCGCCTCCTGGAAGCGCACCCCCACCTCGTCGTCGCGGAAGATGTAGCCCTCGAAATCCAGCGTCGCCTGCGCCTCGTCGATGAGCGCGTGCATGGCATCGAAGGCGGCCGGGCCGTCGCGCAGGAGCGTCACGCGATTGTCCGCCGTCACGTCGGCCGCGGCAATGCGCCACAGCCCGCGCGCAAAGGTGCGCGTGCGCGTGGCCGTGGGCAGGAGCGGCGCCGGCAGGTCGGGGGGCGGCAGCGGAAGGGGCGTGTCGTGTCGCGGCGCCTCCAGCCGTGGCGGCTCCTGCCGCGTGGGCTGGCTCACCGCTCGTACTGCCTGACGAGCACGGGGCGCAGCGCCACCCGCGCCAGGAGCGCCCCGATGGAAAGGGCGAGCGCCACCAGCAGCATCTGGAAGCCCGTCTGGATCGCCCGGTTCACGTTCTGGTCGACCAACGATCCGAAGCTCAGGAAGCCGATCGTCCCCGGCACCAGGAGCACCGTGGCCGGCTGCTGCAGCACCGCGTACGGCAGGCGCAGGCGGCGCGCGGCCAGCGAGCTCACCGCCGTGGCGGTGAACGCTCCCACGAAGGCGCCGGCGTTGCTCCCCAGCCATCGCCCGCTGAGCCACGCCGCCACCGACGTGACCACGCAGATCACGATGATCCACACCGCGTCGCGACGCCGGGCGTTGAACAGGTGCGACATGGCCAGCCCCGCCGCCACCGGCGACAGGACCCGCACCCAGGCCGGGACGTTGGCAGAGACCACCAGCACCAGGCGCTCGCTGCCCGGGGACTCCACCACCTGCTGCCCCACCACGACCCCCACCACCAGGAGGAGGAGCGTGGTCACCGCCGCCAGGAAGCGCCCCGACCCCGCGGTCCAGTGACCCTGCGCCAGCTCGCTCATCGCCACCGTCAGCCGCCACCCGGGCAACAGGATGACCAGCGAGGCCACCAGCACGGGGACGGGACGGATGTCACCCAGCTGCAATCGGTCGAAGCCGAAGGCGGCCGCCGATCCCAGGGCCGCCAGCAGCACCGTGCCCAGCGGAACCAGCGTCTCCCGCCCCGCCATCAGGTGCAACGCCCCCCCGACCATCGCCCCCAGCAGCGCCACGAGCCCCAGCTCCAGCGCATCCGCCCGCAGGAGCAGGGCCGACCCGGCGCTCAGCAGCGCCGAGGCCAGCGTGTCGAGCAGCAGCGACGCGTGCGGGCGCCACGACAGGAGCGTCGTCAGGCGGTCCGCCGCGTCGCGGGGCGTGATCTCCTGCCGCACCACGCGCTCGATCACGCGGTGCAGCGCGACGGCGCGGGTGTAGTCGGGACCGGCCGGGCGCACGCGGATCACCTCGGTCCAGCGCTGTCCCCCCTTGCTCAACGTCATGAAGATCGACGTGGCCGTGGCGGTGCAGTCGGCGCTGAACCCCAGCCGCCCCGCCAGGAACTCCAGCGTCTCTTCCGTGCGCGCCGGTACCTCGTCCACCGCCGCCAGCGCGCGCGCGGCCTGCCCCACGAAGCGCACCGCGTCTTCGTCGGTGGTGGGTGCAAGGGAGGGCGGCGCCTCGTACAGCGCCGTCAGCGACAGCGCGTGCGACGCCGTGTCCGGCGGAAGCGTGGCGGTCATGCCAGGGGATCAGGGGGACTCCTCACCTTAGCGCGTGCGACTTGCGAGGGGGAAGGGGAGGGGCGATATACCGCCCATGCTTTCCATCGACCTCACCGGCAGGCGCGCCCTGGTCGCGGGCGTCGCCGACGACAACGGCTTCGGCTTTGCCATCGCCAAGGCGCTCGCCGAAGCTGGCGCCTCGGTCTGCGTGGCCACGTGGCCGCCGGCGCTCAACATCTTCCTCAACCTCATCGAGCGCGGAAAGATCGATGACTCGCGGCGCCTCTCCTCGGGCGCGCTGCTCGACTTCGAGCGCATCTATCCGCTCGACGCGGCGTTCGACACGCTCGCCGATGCCCCCGAGGAGCTGCGCACCTCCAAGCGCTACGTCAACGCCGGCGACTTCTCCATCGACGGCCTGGCCAACCGGCTCGTCGCCGACTTCGGCGAGCAGCCGCTGGACGTGGTGGTGCACTCGCTGGCGAACGGTCCTGAAGTGAGGAAGCCGCTGCTCGACACGTCACGTCGCGGCTACCTGGACGCCCTGGGTGTGAGCGCCTACTCGCTGGTCGCGATGCTTCGCCGGCTCGGGCCGCACCTTCGCCCCGGCGCGTCGGTCATGTCGCTCACCTACCTCGCCAGCGAGCGCGTGGTGCACGGCTACGGCGGCGGGATGTCGTCGGCCAAGGCGGCGCTGGAGAGCGATACGCGCACCCTGGCCTTCGAGGCGGGGCGCCGCTGGGGGGTGCGCGTGAACACCATCTCCGCCGGCCCCTACGCGTCGCGTGCCGCCAGCGCCATCGGCATCATCGAGCGCATGGTGGAGTATTGCGCCATCAACACCCCCATCCCCCAGGCACTCACCGCCACCGAGGTGGGACACACCGCCGCCTTCCTGGCCTCCCCGCTCTCGAGCGGCGTCACCGGCACCACCGTCTACGTGGACAAGGGATACCACGCCATGGGCATGGCCATCGCCGTCCCGTCCTGGATGAAGGACGCGCCGGCGGCGGACGGCCAGTAGGCCGGCTCGGCGCCGGCTACCGGCGCCCGCTGGCGCCGGCTACCGGCGCCGGTTGGCGCCGGCTACCTGCGCCCGTTGGCGCCGGCTACC
>CAZVDJ010000612.1:0-3356 GCA_964626245.1 uncultured Gemmatimonadaceae bacterium | reverse complement strand
ACGACCACCACATCCCGGCGACGATCGCCGCCGTCAGGAAGGCCCAGGCGCCTAACGTCCACCGCCGCGACAGCCGGATCCAGTCGTCACTCGCCACCTCGCCCGACGCCATGGCCCCCACCGCGAAGGCGAAGGGAACCGTCATCCCCACGTATCCCAGGTAGAGCAACGGGGGGTGCACCCCCATCAGGATGTGGTTCTGCAGCAGCGGATTGGGCCCGGGCCCGTCGGGCGGCGTGGGCGACACCAGCGTGAACGGGTTCGCCGGTCCGACCAGCAGGATGAGGAAGAAGACGCTGGTGGCCAGCATCACCATGGTCGTGTACGGAATCAGCCCGCCTTCCCGGTCGCGATTCCAGAAGACGACCAGCGCCGACAGCAGCCCCAGCACCCAGGCCCAGAAGAGGATCGACCCCTCCAGCGCTCCCCACAGCGAGATGATGGTGTAGAAGAGCGGCGTGGCCCGGCTCCCCACCTGCGCCACATAGCCCACGCTGAAGTCGTGCGTCACGAGGGCATAGATCATCGCGAACGTCGCCACGGTGAGCAGCGCGAACATCGCGTACGTGGCCGAGTACGTCGCCCGCACGTAGTCGGCGCGGGCACGCTTCACGCCCAGCGGGGCCAGCACGACGCCAAAGGTCGCCAGCGCCAGCGCGACCATCAGGGCGTTGTAGCCGACGAGTCGCGTCACGAGCTGCTCTCCGCGCGGAGCGTCTTGAACATCTCCTTGTACATCTCCTGCGGCGTCTGCCCCGGCTTGGGCGCCCGGTACTCCTCACTGTGCTTGATCATGAGGTTGGTGCTCTCGAAGACGCCGTTCTTGAAGCGTCCCTCGCACACCACGCCCATGTTGTCGCGGAACATCTGCGGCGGCGCCCCCTTGGAGTGCACCTCCACCGTCTTCACGCCATCCATCAGCGTGAAGCGCAGGTCGAGCTTCTCCGCGTCCCACTTCACCGACCCCGGCGCCACCATCCCACCCAGGCGCACCGGCACGTCCTCCGCGTCGGTTCCCTTGGCCAGCAGTTCCTGCGGCGTGAGGAAGAAGACGACGTTCTGGTCCAGCCCCCCGTACATCAGGTAGCCGAACGCCCCCAGCACGATGACGGCGGCGACGAACAGCGCCGACTTCTTCCGGCCTTCCGCGTTTCCGCTCATGACGCTCCTCCCGAAAGGTCCTCGCGCGCACTGCGCAGGCGACGCTCGGCCTCGCCGCGCACGCGCGCCAGCCGCCACAGGTAGCCCAGCAGGACGGCCCAGGTGGCGGCGAATGCCGCGACGATGAACGACGTGTTGCTATCCATGGCTCCCTCCACGTCCGCCTAACGCCGCACGCTCGTGCAGCTGTTCCGCCGCCCGCTCCAGCTGCGCCGACTGGTACCGGTGCCGGATGAAGAGCACCACCGCCAGCACCATCGCCACCGCGTACACGCGGAGCCCCAGCGTGAAGGGCGAGTCCAGCCTGGCCGTGCTCGATTGCACCTGGTGGAGCGTGCGCCACCAGCGCACCGACATGTAGACGATCGGGACGTTGAGCGCCCCCAGCAGCCCCACCGCCGCGCTCCACTGCGCCCGCCGGTCGGGATCGTCCACGAAGGCGCGCAGGATCAGGTACCCCACATAGAGGAAGAAGAGCACCGCCGTCGACGTCAGGCGCGGGTCCCACGTCCACCAGATCCCCCACGTCGGCTTGGCCCAGATCATCCCCAGCACCAGCGTGAGCCCGGTGAGCAGCGTCCCCGATTCCGCCGCCGCGGCGGCCAGCAGGTCGGCGCGCTCATCCCCTTTCCACAGGTAGCGCAGCGACGCGATTGCCACCACGAAGTAGGCGACCATCATCGTCCACGCCGCCGGCACGTGCACGTACATGATCTTCTGCAGGTGCGCCATGTCGCGGTCGGCCGGGCTGTTCATGATCGCGAACGCCTGCGCGGCCGCCACCAGCACCAGCGCCCCGAGCGCCAGCCCAAGGCCGCGCATGCGCGCCGGCGCCAGCGATGGCGACGAAAAGTCTGCGGTCGTCACTCCCATCTCATACCTCGATCACGTATTCGAAGGCCCACAGCGTGGCCGCGAGAAAGATGATATCGAACGCGCCCAGCAGCCGCACCCACGCCCCCGCCTCCCGCATCGGATCCCCGCCCAGCAGGCTCGTCGATCCCTCGACCGCCGCCAGCAGGACCGGGATCAGCATCGGAAAGAGGAGGAGCGGAAGCAGGACTTCACGCGCCCGGCTCCGGCTCGACATGGCCGAGTAGAAGGTGCCGAGCGTCACAAAGCCCAGCGTCCCCAGGAAGGTGATTCCCACGAGCGCGGGCCATCCGGGGGGCAGGCTCACCTGGTACAGGATCAACGCCACCGGCACCACGATCGCTTCCACGATCAGGACGAAGACCAGGTTGGCGATCAGCTTGCCCACGAAGATCGCCCAGCGGGCCCCGGGATAGAGCAGGAGCGATTCGAGTGCCCCGCCGTCCAGCTCCAGCTGGTAGGACCGATTGAAGGCCAGCACCCCCGCAAAGAGGATCGCCAGCCAGAGCGCCCCGGCCGCCGCCGCACGCAGCGTCTCGGTATCGGGGCCGATCGCAAAGCCGAAGAGCAGGAGGACCAGGACCCCCATGAAGGCCACGGCGTTGAGCCCGGCCTTGGAGCGCCGCTCCGTCGTGAGGTCCTTCCAGGCAATCGCCCAGGCGCGGCGCCATTCGTCGCGCCAGGTCACGAGATGCGCCACGTCACGAGACGCGCTCCCCGGCCATGGGTTCGAGCGCCAGCCGGGGCATCGACTCACCGCCGGGCTCCCCCTGGCGAAGCGGGCTGTCTGCGTCCACCACGCCGTCCTTCAACCGCACCACGCGATCCAGCACGTCGCCCGCCGAATGCCGATCGTGCAGGACGATGAGTGCCGCACCACCCTCGCCCCGGACGTCGCGCACCACCTCGTTCACCAGCGCGATGCCGGACGGGTCGAAGTTGTTGTACGGCTCATCCAGCAGCAGGAGGCGCGGGCGCTGCAGCAGCAGCCGCGCGAGCGAGAGACGCCGCTGCATGCCCGCCGAGAAGGTCCGCACCGTCTCGCGCGCCTCGCGCAGCAGCCCCACCCGCTGCAGCACCTCGGGAATGCGGTCGGCATCCCGCCCCAGCATGCGGCAGGCGAACTGCAGGTTTTCCTCGGCGGTGAGATCGTCGTACAACCCGGGGTAGTGGGTGAGGAAGGCGATGACGGCGCGCGCTCGCGTCGCGTCGCGCACCACGTCGGCCCCGAACACCCGGGCCTGGCCCGACGTGGGCCGGATGGCGGTGGACAGGATGCGCAAAAGCGTGCTCTTTCCGCTTCCGTTGTGCCCCTCGAGCCC
>CAZVDJ010000611.1:0-3357 GCA_964626245.1 uncultured Gemmatimonadaceae bacterium | reverse complement strand
GGTGATCCGGGAGGTGGTGGGGAGCCGCTTCACCCGCGGACACTTCGCGCGGGCCGTGTAGGGCGAACGATCAGGGACGCGAGGCGGCGTCCAGTCGCAGCCTGACTTCGAACAGCAGGATCGACGGCGTGTACGGCTTTTCCAGGACGTGCGCCCCGGTCGCCTGCACCTCGGCGATGTGCGACGAGTCGCCGGGGTAGCCCGAGATGTACAGCGCGCGCATCCGGGGCCAGCGCCGCTGCAGCTGCTGCACGAGTTCGAGCCCGCCCATGCGCGGCATCACGACGTCGGCCACGATGAGGTCGAGCGCGGCGTCGCGCCCCGCCAGCTGCTGCAGGGCATCCTCGCCGTCCTCGGCCTCCAGTACTTCGTAGCCGGCACGTCGCAGGGCGCGGGCGGTGGACGCGCGAACGTCGGCGTCATCCTCCACGAGCAGGATCGTGCGCGACGAGGGCGGCAGCGTGTCCGGCATGGAGGGGAAGAAGGGGGTCGACACCCCTTCCTCGTGCTCCTCGGTGGCCGGCAGCCAGATCCGGAACGTCGTCCCCGCGCTCTCGCGACTGTCGACCTCGATCTCGCCGCCATGCGCCACGACGATGGCATGACAGGTCGCCAGCCCGAGGCCCGTTCCGCGTCCCGGCTTTTTCGTGGTGAAGAACGGCTCGAAGAGCCGGTCCCTCACCTCGGGGGGCATGCCGAGTCCGCTGTCCTGCACCTCCAGCACGAGGCCCGCCGGCATCGCGTCCCCGCTTCCGTGCCGAGACGGGGCCCCGCGTGAAGTGCGCAGCAGCAACTCGCCGCCATCCGGCATCGCGTCTCGCGCGTTTACGGCGAGATTCACGATCACCTGTTCCAGCTGCGACGAGTCGGCGTAGAGGAGCGGAAGGTCGCTCCCCAGCGACATGCGGAGCGCGATCGTCTCGCCCAGCAGGCGCCGCAGCATCGTCGACAGGTTCCCCACCAGGGCATTGGCGTCGATCACCCGCGGGCGGCTCACGTCGCGCCGGGCGAAGGCCAGCAGCTGACGGGTGAGCTCCGACGCGCGCGTTCCCGCACGCCGGATTTCCTCCAGGTCGGGGGTGACGCCGTGCTCGTCAGGCAGCGCCTCGCGCGCCAGTTCGGCGCTGGTGAGGATCGAGGTGAGGAGATTGTTGAAGTCGTGCGCGATCCCGCCGGCCAGCCGCCCGATGCTCTGCATGCGATTGGCGTGCATCAGGCGCGCATCGAACTCCGCGGGATCGGCGGGGAGGGGCGTGCCGATCGCGTCGGCGCTTCCCTCCAGGAGGAGCCCCACCAGGCGGCTGTCAGCGCTGCCGGCCTGCGCCGGGCTCGGCATCTCCGACGTCGTGGGCACCGACGCCTGGGGGACCGGCAGGCGGCCCGAAGCGGTAGCGACACCCCGTCGTCGCGGCGCCAGCACGAAGGCGAGCGCGAGCGCTGTCACGGTGAGCGACAGGCTCGCGACCCACGACAGGGGCGACGCGCTGGCGGGCGCATCGGCTAGCGCAAGTCCTGCCGCGGTCGCTGCCCCATGCAGCGCGGCCAGCGCGACCATGGCGCGCAGCACGAGCGGCCTCCGGCGCCGGATGCCCGCCGTGCTCCCCTTCGAGCCCCCGCGCACCAGCAGCGACACCAGCACCAGCGCCACGCTGCCTAACGCCGCGGCCGAGGACAGTGCGAGAATGTCGAGGATCGTACCGGACATGCGCTGGGGGCGGCACCGCGCCACCGGGAGGTCCCGGAAGCTCAGCCTCACGGTGCAATGGATTGGCATGATAGGGGATGGATTCGATGAGGGTAAGGGGAGGCCGCCCCACGATGCTTGGGGCGTGACCCATCGATCCCCGCCGCGCCGGACGGCACGACACGCGACACGCCAGCGCCTGGACGACATGCTCAGGCGCTTTGGCATTCCCTCGCTGCGGCCCGGACAGCAGGCGGCGTTCGACGCCGTCGTGGACGGGCGCGATGTCCTGGTGATCCTCCCCACGGGAGGCGGCAAGTCGCTCTGCTACCAGATGCCCGCGGCGTGCGGCCTCGCGCCAGCCATCGTCGTCTCTCCGCTCGTGGCGCTCATGAAGGACCAGGTGGAGTCTCTCGCGCGTCGCGGGATTGCGGCGGCGCAGCTGACGGCGTCCGTGCCGGCGCGTGAGCGCGACGCAACCTGGGGTGCGCTCGAGGAAGGGCGCCTCTCGCTGCTCTATGTCGCGCCCGAGGCGCTGGCGGCAGAGCGCACGCGTGCGCGGCTGGCGCGCGCACAGCCGTCGCTCCTCGCGGTCGACGAGGCGCACTGCATCTCGGAGTGGGGCGAGTCGTTCCGCCCATCCTACCTGCGGCTCGGTGAGGTGCGCACGGCACTCGGCGACCCACCGACCATCGCGCTCACGGCCACCGCCACGCCTCGCACGGCGCGCGACATCGTCGCGCGCCTTGGGCTCCGCGATCCCGTCACCGTGAGCGGAGGTTTCGACCGGCGCAACCTCCGGCTGCACGTGCGCCCCGTCACCGGGGAGCCCGAGCGCCTAACGCAGCTGCTCGAGCTGGCGCAGCACGCCCCCGGGCCCGCCGTCTGCTACGCGAGCAGTCGGCGCGACGCCGAGCGCCTCTCCGCCTGCTTTCGCCGCCGGGGCATTGCGGCCGCCCCGTTTCACGCCGGGCTCCCGGCTGGGGAGCGCGGACGGTTGCAGGACGATTTTCAGGCCAATCGCCTGGCACTCATCGTGGCCACCAACGCCTTCGGAATGGGAGTGGACAAGCCCGACGTACGGCTCGTCGTGCACGCCGCCCCGCCGCTCACGCTGGAGGCGTACTACCAGGAGGCGGGGCGTGGGGGGCGCGACGGCGCGCCGGCCGATTGCGTCCTCCTGCTCGCGCCTAACGACCTGGCGCGCGCCCGTGCCCGGCTCTCCGCGGATGTCGTGACCCCTCCCGTCCTGCGCGCCCTGCTCACCCTCCTGGCCAGCAACGTGTCGTCGTTGGCCGCGGGGCGTGACGAGCGCGAGGCCACCGCGCGCCTGGCGCACGCCCTCGCCGTTTCCCCGCCCGTGGCGGGGGCGGCGCTTCGGCTCCTGGTCGAGGCCGGGGTCATCGTCCCCGCATCGGGAGCAGGCGAACTGCGCCCACTGGCCACGATCGCGAGACTGGCCCGGGACACCACGATCCTCGCCGCCGACCGCCAGGCACTCGGCCAGCTGATGGCGGCCGGCGCGGCCGAAGGGCAGGCCACGTTCGATCGCACGTCGCTCGCACGGGTTGCGCCGGACGGCGACGTGACCTCCTTTGTCCAGCGCCTCCAGGCGCACCAGCTTGCCGTGTGGTGCCCGCGCCTGGCGCCGTGGCGCGTGCTCAAGGCCGTCG
>CAZVDJ010000610.1:0-3372 GCA_964626245.1 uncultured Gemmatimonadaceae bacterium | reverse complement strand
GGCGCCAGCCTCGTTCGAAGTCGCCCTTGAGGAGCCAGAGGAGGGCGACGTTCCAGTTGGCGTTGCGGTTCTCGGGCTCGCGCACCAGCACCGACTCGTAGCGCTGCAGGGCGAGGTCGTAGTCGCCGGCCTCCATGTCGGCATTGGCCAGGAGATTGTGCGACTCGGCGTAGTCGGGGTCGAGCTCGATGGCGCGCAACGCCAGTTCGCGCACGCGCGCGAAGTCCCCGCGCGCCTCGTAGATCGCCGCGAAGTTGCACCAGAGGACGACGTTGGACGGATCCAGCTCCAGCGCCCGCCGCATCGTGGTCACCGCCGCGTCGAGCTGCTTCTGCTCCTTGTACAGGATGGCCAGGTTGCTGAGCGCGTGGACGTGCGACGGGACGATGGCGAGGGCGCGCTGGAAGGACGCGATGGCGTCCTCGGGGCGCCGCAGGCCGCGCAGCGCGAGCCCGCGATTGGACCAGGCCTCCGCATCGTCAGGCGCCAGCGCGATGGCACGGTCATACGACTCCAGCGCCTCGCGAAAGCGAAAGTGCTCCACGTAGGCATTGCCCAGGTTGCTCAGCCACGGGGCGCGGGTCGCGTCCAGCGACACCGCGCGCTCGAACGAAGGGAGCGCGCGCGCAAAGTCGCCGCGTGCGGACCAGAGGATCCCCAGGTTGTTGTGGGCCTCGCCGTAGTCGGGCTGGAGCTCCACCGCGCGGAGCAGCAGCTGCTCCGCCGCCGCGTCATCGCCAGCGGGCGCGAGGAGCGATGCCAGGTTGTTGTAGGCCTCGGCCAACCCCGGATCGCGGGCGATGGCCTCCCGATAGCCGGTGATGGCCGCCCGCGTGTTGCCGGACAGGTGATGCGTGACGGCAGAGGCGAAGAGCGCCTGCGCGGCGGCATCGGGGGCAGCGGTGGCTGGAGCCATGTGTCGCGTGGTCCGTGGGGCGGAGGTTCACGGTGTGCACCACCCGAATGGGCGCACGAATCCGCCAACGGCATTTGCAGCGACTGTGCCAGCCGGCAAGTCGTTATGGGAGAAGCATTTGACTGTTTGTCGCGCACCCCGCACGGCGCGCAGGGCCCGGCAAAGGGCGCCGGGGCGCGGCAGCTTGTGCCGCCAATCCGCCTAGCGAGTCGCGAGCTCGGGCGACTCGGCGCTGGGTTGGTCCAGCCAGAACGGCTCGCGGATCCCGTGTCCCTCGTCGCCACGAATGGACTGGTGCGCGTGGCGGTCGCGCATGTTGAACAGGATGGGAGCGTGCAGGTTGGCGGTGCACGGCTCGCCCGCGCTGGCCGGCATGGTCACGATGGACAGCACCAGGATGTGCTGCGCATCGTTGGTGCCCAGCCGGGTGATGTCGACGTCGTCCAGGTCGATGTGATACGCCGGGAAGAAGGCGAAGGGATCGGCCAGCAGGAACGACAGCGCGCTGTAGTCGGCCGATTGCAGCCAGAACAGCCCGTCGCGGGCAGCCGGCGCCAGGACGAACGCGCGGCACTCGGGAAAACCGTACAGCCCTCCGGGAAACCGCACGAGGTCGGACGGCGCGATGGTCAGCGGGCCGAGCAGGTCGGAGGCGATCGAGAGACGGTCGTCGGTCACGGTGGCGGCGGCGCTCATCGGAGGTAATCGGCCAGGTTCAGGCTCATCACGCGCGAGGTGGCGAGCATCGCCGCCTGGTAGGCAGTCTGCCGGCCGACCAACTCGGTCACCGCCTTCTCGATGTCGGCGTCCTGCAACTCCGACTTGAACGAGCGCAGCGAGGTGTCGAGCGCATCCAGGTTGGAGGTGGCCACCTCGAGCTGCTGTCCGGCCGCTCCCACCTCACCCACCAGCACCTGGACGCTGGCGTGCGATGCGTCGAGCGACTGCAGCGACGTCTGGATCGCCGTCTGGTTGTTGGCGCCGAGCGCCACCGACAGCTGGTCGAGCGCGGCCAGGATGCCGGTGTTCAGGAAGACTTCCGTCCCGTTGTGATTGGTGCGGACGGAGAGGGCCGACGAGATCTCGGTGCGACGCACCCCGCTGGGGGGCGCAGCCGAGAAGGGGGGAACGTTGGAGTTGAACGGCGCGACGTTCGACTGGTCGCCGCCAAACAGGTACTCACCCTGGTGCTGCGTATTGCCCAGCTGCACCACGGTCTGGATCAGCTGGTCGACCTCGGCCTTGGCGGTGAGCCGCGACTGGGCGTCGGCGGTGCCGCTCCCCTGCGCGATCCCCAGTTCCTTGGCGCGTTCCAACATTTGCGTGACCGAGCCGAGGATGGACTCCTCACGGTCGAGCCGCGCGCGCGCCGAGTTGATGTTGCGCTTGTACTGGTCGATGGCCCGGATGGAGGACCCCGATGCCATGATCGAGCTGGCAGCCGAGGGGTCGTCCGAGGCTCGCTCCACTCGCAGGCCCGTCGTCGCGCGGTTCTGCGCCTCGTCGACCTGTTTCAGCGCTCGCTGCAGCCCTGCCAGCGAGTTCCGGCTGATCATGTTGTTGGTGATCCGCATGCGAGCCTGGGTTCGGCGGAGAATTTTCCGGGCGGAAGAAGTTGCCGACTGCGCGGCCTGCGCGTCATGGAGGCAGTATCGACCGATTGGGTCGAATGCTTAACGACCACTCGCCCTCCTGGCCCCGCTCACCCTCGCATGGCGAACATCCTGTACGTCGACGACGAACCGTCGGTAGGCCTGATCCTCGAAGACACGCTCTCCCGCGCCGGGCACCGTCCCCTCGGGGCCCGGAATGTGGTGGAGGCGTTGCAGGTGCTGGCCCGGGAGAGCATCGACCTGATCATCTCCGACTATAGAATGCCCGGGCTGACGGGGCTGGAGTTCCTGTCCCTGCTCCAGCGCGAGGGGTATGACATCCCGCTGATCATGCTCACGGGGTACGCGAGCATCGAACACGCGGTCGCGGCGATCAAGGCCGGGGCGATCGACTACATCACCAAGCCGGTCCGCACGCAGCAGCTCGAGCTGGCGGTGGAACAGGCCCTGGAGTTCGTGCGGCTGAGGCGGGAGAACGAGTCGCTGCGCCGCGAGGTCATGGAGTTCCGCAACGAGCGGCAGATCATCGGCGAGAGCGCGCACATTCGCCGCATCCTGCAGACGGTGGCGATGGTGGCCCCCACGCGCGCGACCGTGCTGCTGCAGGGAGAGAGCGGGACGGGCAAGGAACTCTTTGCCCGCGCCATCCACGACCAGAGCGACCGCCGCGACAAGCCATTCATCAAGCTGAACTGCGCCGCCCTTCCCGAGGGACTGATCGAGAGTGCGCTCTTTGGCCACGAGCGCGGCGCCTTCACCGGCGCGCTGAAGCGCGTGGAAGGAGCGTACGAGCGGGCACACGGCGCCACGCTGATGCTCGACGAAATCTCGGAGATGCGACTG
>CAZVDJ010000609.1:0-3399 GCA_964626245.1 uncultured Gemmatimonadaceae bacterium | reverse complement strand
CGCAACTACTTCACCACGAAGAACAAGCGCACGCACCCCGAGCGCGTCGAGTGGAAGAAGTACTGTCCGCGCTGTGACAAGCACCAGACGCACAAGGAAACCAAGTAACCGTGACTACCCAAGCTGCCAGCACGAGCTGGGTGCAGCGCCTCGTCGCGTTCTATCACGACGTGATGGGCGAGATGAAGAAGGTCACGTGGCCGGACGTTCCCCAGGTGCGCCAGCTGGCCATCGGGGTCATTGTCCTGTCGCTCTTCATCGGGGGGCTCATCGCGTTGATGGACGTGATCCTGCAGCAGGTGCTCGTGCGCTGGATTCCGTCGCTCTTCGGGGGCTGATCCGTGGAGCACCGCTGGTACGCCATCCAGACCACCGCCGGGCACGAGAACAAGGTCAAGTCGCTCGTCCAGCGCAAGATCGAGCAGGATCCCCGCGCCCCGGAGGAGCGGCTCATCCGGCAGGCGCTCGTCCCCACCCAGCAGGTGGTGGAGATCAAGAACGGCAAGAAGGTCAACGTCGAGCGCAAGCTCTATCCGGGCTACGTGCTCGTCGAGATGCTCTGGAACCAGGAGACCGCGCACATCATCAACGGGATCCAGGGCGTGATCAAGTTCGTGCAGCACGGCCTCGCGGCGCCCACCAAGGAGCCGATGGCACTCCGGCAGGAGGAAGTGAAGCGCCTGCTCGGGATTGCCGATGAGGTCGAGGAAGCCGCCCCGCGCGAGGAGATCCCGTTCCTCGTCGGCCAGGCGGTGGCAATCACCGAGGGACCATTCACCGATTTCAGCGGGACCGTCGAGGAAGTCATGCCCGACAAGGGCAAGGTGCGGGTGATGGTATCGCTCTTCGGGCGCCCGACCTCGGTGGAACTCGATTACCTCCAGCTGCGGGCGTACTAGCGGCCCAAAGCAGCGGGCGGCAGCAGGCGATAGCAGGCGAGAGCAGGCAGCCGGCGCCATGCAGGAGGCGCGGGCAGTGGCAGAGAGAGCAGGTCCGGGGGATTGGCGGCGGCGCAAGGGAACTGCGGCGCCCCGACCGAGAGGATCCCGGAGACGCGAGGCCAGAGCACGTGGCGTGACGAGCGCCAGGTCCCTCGACCCGCGGTTGCAGTCACCGGCCCTTGCGCGGGGCGGCCGCTGAGCGGCGAGCAGCGCACCGTCGGCAACCACGACGACGTGAATCACACGGTGGGAGTCTGAACGCGGTCGCTCGATCGGCAGGACCGCGGGACGGTACGGAATCCTGGACGAACGTCGGGGCAGCCCGGCGGGACGCCACTCTCCGACAGCCCTGGGCTGGACCAGGTGCGGGCCCCTGCGCTCGCTCCCGTCGCCGTTCCCCTGCCACTCGCTGCGCGTGCGTTCGAACGCAGAGGAGACCAATGGCAAAGAAGGTCAGCGGGTTCGTCAAGCTCCAGATCCCCGCGGGGCGCGCGAATCCGGCTCCACCGGTAGGTACGGCGCTCGGCCCCCAGGGGATCAACATCATGATGTTCTGCAAAGAGTTCAACGCTCGAACGCAGGACCGTGATGGGCTGATCCTCCCGGTCGAGATCACCATCTACTCGGACAAGTCGTTCACCTTCATCCTCAAGACGCCGCCTGCGGCGATCCTGATCAAGAAGGAACTCGGCTTGGAGAAGGGGTCGGGACAGCCCAACCGCGTGAAGGTCGGGACGATCAGCAAGGCGCAGGTGCGCAAGATTGCCGAGGTGAAGATGCCGGACCTCAACTGTGACTCGATCGAGTCCGCGATGTCGATGGTGGCAGGCGCGGCGCGCTCGATGGGTGTCGAGGTGAAGGACTGATGCGCACCCACGGCAAGAAGTTCAACAACGCGGTCAAGAAGGTCGACGCCGCCCTGTCGTACCAGGTCCGCCAGGCGCTCGAGCTCGTGAAGAGCTCGTCGTTCGCCAAGTTCGATGAGACGGTCGAGGTGGCGGTGCGCCTGGGCGTCGATCCGCGGCACGCCGATCAGGTGGTGCGCGGGACCGTCGTCCTCCCGGCCGGCACCGGCAAGACGGTGCGCGTCCTGGTCATCGCCGTCGGCGAGAAGGCGCGTGAGGCACAGGAGGCCGGGGCCGACTTCGTCGGCATCGAGCACCTGCAGAAGATCAAGGATGGCTGGCTGGACTTCGACGTCATGATCGCCACCCCCGACCAGATGGGACAGGTCGGCCAGCTCGGGCGCGTGCTGGGCCCGCGCGGCCTCATGCCCAACCCCAAGGCGGGGACGGTCACGATGAACGTCGGGCAGGCGGTGCGCGAGTCGAAGGCGGGCAAGATCGAGTTCCGCGTGGACAAGGGTGGCAACGTCCATGCGGCGATCGGCAAGGTGTCGTTTGGCCTCGAGGCGCTCGAGACGAACTTCACCGCCTTCATGGACCAGATCGTCCGCTCCAAGCCCGCGGCCGCCAAGGGCGTGTACGTGAGGAACGTTTCCGTCTCCAGCACGATGGGGCCGGGCGTACGCGTGGACACCACTCCGTACCGGGGTTAACGAGCGATGAAGAGATCCGACAAGGAACAGCTCGTTAGCGAGCTCCGCACCAAGATCGAGGGCGCGTCCGCGCTCTACTTCACCGACTTCACCGGGCTGAACGTGAAGCGGATGACCGAGCTGCGCCGCCGCCTCCGCAAGGCGGGCGTGGAGTACGTGGTCATCAAGAACACCCTCGCGCTGCGGGCCGTGAACGAGAGCGGCCTCACCGGAAGCCGCCTCAAGGGGCCCACCGGCGTGGTGGTGGCGAAGGATGCGATCACCGCCGCCAAGGTGCTGGTCGACTTCGCGAAGGAGCACGAGCAGAAGCCGGCGATGAAGGGCGGGATCTTCGAGGGCAATGCCATCGACGAGGCCACCCTGAAGAAGCTCGCCACGCTGCCGACGCGCGAGGAGGCGCTGTCGCAGTTCGTCAGCGCGCTCAACAGCGTGCTGATGATGTTCGCCCTCGCCCTCGAGGCACGGAAGGAACAGCTGGAGAATGCCTAACCCAGGTGAGACGGGAGACGGGAGACGGAAGACGGGCGCTTGCGCCCGCACCGCGCCCCCGTCGATCGCTTGCCATGGAATTGTGATTCAACAATCCCAGGATCGCCTGGGTCCCACACGGAGAAACCAACAATGCCCACGACCCTGAGCAAGGACGAGATCCTCGACGCGATCGGCAACATGTCGGTCATCGAGCTCGCCGACCTCATCGACGCGTTCAAGACGAAGTTCAACGTCACCATCGCCGCCGTTGCCGCTGGCGGCGCGGCTGGCGGTGCCGGTGCGGCCGCCCCCGCGGCCGAGGAGCAGACGGAGTTCGCCGTCATCCTCAAGGAGGCGGGTGCCAAGAAGATCCAGGTCATCAAGGTGGTGCGCGAGCTCACCGGCCTGGGCCTCAAGGAAGCCAAGGAC
>CAZVDJ010000608.1:0-3415 GCA_964626245.1 uncultured Gemmatimonadaceae bacterium | reverse complement strand
GGCCCCTTCCTGCACCGCCATGCGTCCGGCCACCTCGGACATGGGCGTCAGCAGCGGCAGCTCGCGCGTCGGGAGCTCCACCGTCTCGTAGGCGATGCACGTCGCCCCGGAGTCCAGGTGCGCCTTGGTCAGCTTCTCGTCGGCCGCGAAGTGGAAGTACGTGAAGATCGTCTGTCCGCGGCGCATGTGTGCCCACTCGCGCTCGATCGGCTCCTTCACCTTCATGATCATCTCGGCCTTGGCCCACGTCGTCGCCGCATCCGGGGCGATCTGCGCGCCAACCGACGTGAAGTCGGAGTCCTCGAAGCCGCTCCCTTCGCCGGCCCCCTTCTCGATGAACACCTGGTGTCCGGCCGCCACCAGCGCCTCCGCCCCGGCCGGGACGAGCGCGATGCGGTTCTCGTTGGTCTTGATCTCCTTGGGAACGCCAATGAGCATGTTCGTTAGGCTCGCGTGAGATGTGGTGTCGTCAGGCCGGTCCCGGCCCGGGGCCAAGGCTCAGCACAGTCTGCAAGTCCGGGGCAAGGAACGCGGCCGCCATCTCCGCCACCTCCTCCGCCCGGATCGCCTCGATCTGCGACAGCACGTCGTCGATCGGGCGATACGGCTCGCCGTACAACTCGGTCGCCGCCGCGCGGTACATGCGCGACGACGAACTCTCGAGCGACAGCGTGATCTGTCCCTTCAACTGCCCCTTCCCCGCCGCCACCTCCTCCTCGCTGAAGCCGTCGCGCGCGAGCTGTCGCAGCTCCTCGCGCACCGCCTCCACGGCGAGCGCCGCGCTGTCGGGCGACGTGGCCAGGTACACGCCGTGGGTCCCGCTGTCGGTGTGGTAACTGTGAAAGGAGGACACGGAGTACGCCAGCCCCATCTCCTCGCGCACGCGCTGGAAGAGCCGCGACGACATCCCGCCGCCCAGCAGCACCGAGGCCAGCGTGACGGCGTACCGGCGTGCGTCACCATGCGGTACGGTGGGTGAGCCAAAGACGATCTGCGTCTGGGCGCCGTCGCGCTCCACGTGGCGCACCAGCGGACGTGAGGGCATGGGAACGGGGGCGGTGGCCGCCTCATCGGCGCCCCGCGCGACCGCGTCCCATCCGGTCGAGCGCAGCGCCTCCACCAGTCGTTCGTGCTCCACGTGCCCTGCCGCCGCCACCACGATGTGCTGCGGCTGGTAGCCGCGCGCGTGCAGGGCGCGCAGCTCGCCCACGCCCAGCGTCGCCACCGTCTCGCGCGTCCCCAGGATCGAGTAGCCGTACGGGTGATCACCCCACAGCAACTCGTTATGCAGCTCGAACACCAGGTCGTCGGGCGTGTCGTCGACCATGGCGATCTCCTCGAGCACGACCTTCCGCTCGAGCGCCAGGTCACTCTCGCGCAGCGTCGGCGCAAAGAGCAGGTCGCCGATCACGTCGGCGGCCTGCACCAGGTGCTCGTCCAGGACGCGCGCCTGGTAGGCCGTGTGTTCACGCGACGTGTACGCGTCGAGCGAGCCGCCCAGGTTCTCCAGCGACATCGCGATTTCCTTGGCGCTTCTCCGCCTCGTCCCCTTGAACACCATGTGTTCCAGGAGGTGCGACACCCCCATCAGGTGTCGCGGCTCGTGCACCGACGCGATGCGAACCCACGCGCCGATCGACACCGATCGCACGCCGGGCATGTACTCGGAGACGACGGTGAGGCCGTTGTCCAGGATCGAACGCTGGACCCCGGCCCCAATCACGGCGCCTGAATTCCCGATCGGCACCACGATCCGATCCGCGCTAGCGGTCGCCTCCTCCGCGACCGCCGCGCCGACCACGGTCGCCGCCCCGGTCCCCTCCTCCGCTGCGACGCGGGCCGCGGTCACGGCGCTCGCCGCGCGAGGCGTCCTCGCCCTCACCCTCGGCGCGCTCACCCGACTCGCCGCCTTCGTCCGTGATCCCCTCGGGCTTGGGCAGGAGCGCCTTCATGGACAGGCGCAGGCGCCCGCGCTCGTCGCGATCGATCAGCTTCACTGTGACGCGGTCGCCCTTCTTCACCACGTCCTCGGGCTTCTCCACGCGCGTGTGCCGCATCTCGGAGACGTGCAGCAGGCCTTCCGACCCCGGCATGATCTCGATGAACGCGCCGAACGCGGTCACCGTCTTGACCGTCCCCTCGTACGTCTCGCCCACCACGGGTTCCGCGGTGATCGCCATGACCATCTGGCGGGCGCGATCCATCGAATCTCCGCCAACCGCGGCGATCGTGACGAGCCCCGAGTCGTCGACCGTGATCTCGGCGCCGGTCTCCTCCTGGATGCCGCGGATCGTCTTTCCCTTCGGCCCGATCAGGTCCCCGATCTTTTCCGGGTTGATCGTGAGCGTCACGATGCGCGGGGCGTACGGCGACAGCTCCGGACGGTGCGAGGCGAGCGCCTTGTTCATCTCGCCCAGGATGTGCAGCCGGCCCGCGCGCGCCTGCGCCAGCGCTTCCTTCATGATCGCGAGGTCGAGCCCCTCGATCTTGATGTCCATCTGGATCGAGGTGATTCCCTGCTCGGTGCCGGCGACCTTGAAGTCCATGTCGCCGAGATGGTCCTCGGTGCCGAGGATGTCGGTGAGGATCGCGTACTTCTCGCCCTCCTTGATGAGCCCCATGGCCACGCCGGCCACCGCCGCGCGCGTGGGAACGCCCGCGTCAAAGAGCGCCAGCGAGCCACCGCACACCGACGCCATGGACGATGAACCGTTGGACTCGAGGACGTCGGAGACGATGCGGAGCGTGTACGGGAACTCCTCGAAGGGCGGCAGGACCGCCTGGAGCGCGCGCTCGGCCAGGTTGCCGTGGCCGATCTCGCGCCGCGACGTGCCGCGCACGGGGCGCACCTCGCCCGTGGAGAAGGGCGGGAAGTTGTAGTGCAGCATGAACGACTTCGTCGTCTCGCCCGCGTCCTTGATGGAGTCGAGCCGCTGCACGTCCTCGGCGGTGCCTAACGTGCAGGCCACCAGCGCCTGCGTCTCGCCGCGCGTGAACAGCGCCGAGCCGTGCGCGCGCGGGAGAAGCGAGGTGTCGACGGTGATGGGGCGGACCTCGGTGGGCTTGCGCCCGTCGACGCGGAATCCGGTCGACAGCACCTGCGAGCGCAGGGCGTTGTATTCCAGATCATCCAGCACGCTCCCCACGAGCCCGGCCCACTCCGGCTTCTCGGCCACGAGGCTCTCCTTCACCGCGCGCTTCACCGCTTCCACGGCCTGCACGCGGGTGTGCTTCTCCTTCTGGTTGATCGCCTCGGCAATCTTCTTCTCGGCGGCCTTCTTCACCGCCTCGGAGACTTCCGCGGGCGTCTCCGCCCGCGTCCATGGCATCTTCTCGACCGCCGCGGACGCGAGGAGCTCCTGCTGGAATCCGATGAGTTCCTTGATCCCCTTGTGCCCGACGGTGAGGGCATCGA
>CAZVDJ010000607.1:0-3431 GCA_964626245.1 uncultured Gemmatimonadaceae bacterium | reverse complement strand
AGAACCCCGGGGCGGTGACGGCCGCCGAGCTACGGAGCGTGCCCGCGGTGGCGGATTCGCAGAACATCCTGCGGCAGGCGAGCAAGGCGGTGGGACAGAAGCTCCTCTCCGTCGTGGGCGAACGGCGCTGGGATGCCGGCTCGGCGAGCGCCACGGTCTTCTCGGGGTGGCGCGACCTGTACAACCCGCAGGCGTTCGCGATTGTCGGCTTCGACCGGCGAACGTTAGGCGCGTCGGGGCGGCTGGAGCAGCGTGGCCTGGCGCGCAACCACCTGTGGCGCGTCACCGTGGGGGCCGACGTGCAGTCGCAGCGCGACGACCGGCGCAACTGGAACAACTGCGCGGGGCGCGTCGGCGCCGGGCGCCCGGCCGCCACCTGTCCCACGGCGGCCAACCAGGGAACGGAGACGATCCACCAGCTGGAAAAGGTGGCGAGCGCGGGGCTCTTCGCGCGGGGCGAGGTGAATCGCTCGTTCCTGACCGTGACCGGGACGCTGCGCGGCGACCAGACCGCGTTCAGCGTGCGCGACTTTCGCACGAGCACCATTGGCGGGGCGATCCAGTCGCGCACGATGAGTGCCTTCACCCCGATGCTCGGTGCGTCGTTCCGGGTGCGTCCCACGCTGGCGCTCTACACCAACCTGGCGTCGTCGTTCGAAACCCCCACCACCACCGAGCTGGCCAACCGCCCCGACGGCTCGGCTGGCCTCAACCGCGAGCTGCAACCGCAGCGCGGCGGGACGCTCGAGGCGGGGCTCAAGGGGGTGGTGGCGCGCTACTTCTTCGTTGACGTTGCGCTCTTCGACATCCGCACGCGTGACGAGCTGATTCCCTTCGAGATTCCCAACAGCGGCGGGCGACGCTATTTCCGCAACGCCGGGGAGACGCGACGCCGTGGTGCTGAACTCGGCGTGACGGCGTCGTTCGGCGGGCTGGACCTGGGCGGCGCGCTCACCGCGATCGACTACACGTACGAGGACTATCGCGTGGGGACCACGGTGCTGGATGGCAACAAGGTCCCCGGCGTCGCGCCAACCTCCGCCTCGCTCTTTGCCACCGCGCGCCGCGCGATCGGCTTTTTCACGTTGGAGATGCAGCAGGCTGCGCGCACCGCGGCGGACGATGCGAACGCCAACTACGCGCCGGGGTGGGTGTTGTGGAATGCGCGCATGGGGCTCACGGCGTTGCGCGCGAGCGGCGTGGAACCGGTCATCGGGATCGACAACCTCCTCGACCGCCACTACGCCGCCAACATCGTGACCAACGCCACGCGCGGTCGCTTCTTCGAGCCGGGGGCGGGGCGGCGGGTGTACCTGTCGCTACGCGTCGGCAGGTAGTTCGCGCGCCCTCGCGAACCCGCGCGCTGGCGACGAATGAGGTGATCGCCGCGCCGACGCGGCGCGTTACCGCATGGCCGAGAAGACGGCCCGGTGTGCCGCGACGATGCGTGCATCCGTCGCGGGGTCGGCCGTGGTGCGCGCATCATCCAGCTCGAAGGTCCCGCCAAGGATGATCCCATCCTCGCGGGGCACCATGTAGTAGAAGGGACCGTGGTACACGATGTAGTCCACCTCCGGCTGGGGCGGGAGGACGCACAGCTGCCCGCGAGCCGGCCGAACCTCGGCGTCGCCTACCAGGGTGCGCGCGCCAAGACCGGTGCAGTTGAAGATCGTGCGCTCGGGGAGTTGTGCCACATCGCGCAGCGAATCGAAGCGCCGGATGCGCAGCGTGCCTCCCGCCGAGCGCACGTCGTCGAGCAGCGCGCGCAGGTATGTCATCGGCTCCATGACCAGGTCGTTGGCCACGGAGACGCGCGCGCCCCCGAACGGATGCTCGCCAGGGGCCAGCAGCCGCGACTTGGCGCCGACGACCTTTTCTTGCAGCTGCGTCTCGATGTCCGGCGTTCCGCCAGGCGACGCGTTTCCCAGCACACTGAATGCTTCCAACCACCGAATGCCGTAGCGGGCCCCGGTCATGCGCTGGACGGCATGGTACGAGCGGCGGAGCGCCGCCTCCAGCGTCGTCGTGAACGACGGCGTCACGCGGTCTGCCGCGACCACGTGCGAGGGATAGAAGGTCGCTGCCGACGCATTCGACGTCGTGTGCGGCCACGCCGCGGCGGCGTAGATGGTAACGTCGTAGCCTGTGCGCTGCAGCAGGATCGCGGTGGTGAGTCCTACGACTCCCGCCCCAATCACGGCCACGGGCCCCGGTGCCGGTTGCGCGCTCATGAGCCCGACAGCGAGGTTCGCCGTTCCCCATGACAGCGTCATCCCACCGCCGCCGTGCCCGTAGTTGTGGATGAGTTGCTTCCCGTCGAGTCGCTCGGCCTCGAGTCGGAAACCGTTGTTGCGGAACGGGCGTAGCCCCACCGTGCTGCGGACGAGACGATCGGGATGCACGTTCACCGGCACGAAGCGGCGCACGCCGCCGCCTTGCCCTGCGCGATCGACGACGTAGGGGGCACCGCGCGGCCTGCATCGCACCGCTCCCAGTGCCGCGATCGCCGGGAGTCCGAGCGCTCGAATCACGGCGCGCCGTGTCGTCATCGTGTGCCGTGGTATGGAGTGAATGGGGGCGCGCCAGGCCGCCGCGTGCCGGACTGCGTAGGTTTCAGCCCTCAGCCAGTGGCGCGCCGCATCAACCTCCGCCCAGCCTCGCGCCCCGGCAAGTGCCCGCGATCTCGCCGCCGATCGTCCGCGCCCGGCGCACGGTAGACGCCACGTCCCGGCGCCTGCATGTTGCCGGCGGGCGCCACCCCGGCCCCCGCTCACTCGTCCTCTCGTCTTCTCGTCTTCTCAGCGACAGTGCCCACCCGAAACCCCAAGGTCGACGCCTACATCGCCCAGTCGGCCGACTTCGCCAAGCCGATCCTGGCGCACCTGCGCGACGTCGTGCACGCCGCCTGCCCCGATGTGGTGGAGGAGATGAAGTGGAGCACTCCGCACTTCGACTACAAGGGGATGATGTGCTCCATGGCGGCCTTCAAGGCGCACTGCGCCTTTGGCTTCTGGAAAGGGGCGCTGGTGATTCCCGAAGGGAGCGACGAGGCGCGCGGGCAGTTCGGTCGCATCACCTCGCTCAAGGAGCTGCCCTCCAGGAAGGTGCTGACGGCCTACATCAGGAAGGCGATGCAGCTGAACGACGAGGGCGTCCCCGCCCCGCACGTCGCCCCGCAGCGCGCCAAGGCCAGGGCGACCAGGGGGAAACCGGTCGAGGTCCCGGCAGCCCTGGCGGCCGCACTCAAGAAGAACAAGAAGGCGCTTGCCGCGTGGAAGGCCTTTGCCCCCTCACACCAGCGCGAGTACTGCGCATGGGTGGCCGAGGCGAAGCGCGACGAGACCCGCGCCACCCGCGTCGCGCAGTCGGTGGAGTGGATCGCCGAGGGGAAGCAGCGGAACTGGAAGTACATGAACTAGACGGGAGACGGG
>CAZVDJ010000606.1:0-3431 GCA_964626245.1 uncultured Gemmatimonadaceae bacterium | reverse complement strand
TCCTCGTTCTCCGCGAGCACGCGGTACATCGTCCGCTCGCTGCAGAGGTACCGCCGGGCGCGCGCACGTGGGGGGAGCCGTCAGCGGCAACGCGCATTTCGAGTTCAACAACTTCTGGCGCCTCGACGCCAACGCGCAGTGGCATCCCGAGGTGAGCGACCGCGTGGGGACGCGCGGCGGCCCGCTCATGGTGCAGCCGCGCTGGGGCGACCTGCGCCTCTCCGTGAGCACCGACGCGCGCGCCCGCCTGGCGCTGGAGCCCAGCGTCTACCTGCGGCGCGGCGCGATGGGGAGCGGCAACGAGCTCCAGACGGCGATCGAGATCAACGTGCGCCCCTCCGCGCGCCTCGAGATCGAGGTGGAACCGCGCTTCACCCGCGGCTTCATCGGCGCGCAGTACGTGACCACCTCCGCCGACGTGGGCTTTGCCCCCACCTTCGGGCGGCGCTACCTCTTTGGCGAGGTCGCGCGCCGCGAGTTTGCCCTCCCCACGCGGGTCAACGCCGCCTTCTCCCCCACGCTCTCGTTCCAGCTCTTCGCGCAGCCGCTGCTGTCGTCCGGCGACTACTCCAACTACAAGCAGCTCCTCGCCGCCTCCACCTTCGCCTTTGACCGGTTTGGCGAGGGGAGCGCGAGCGCGGCCGGTGCCCAGTGCACCGGCGGCCGCACCTGCGTGGACGCGTCGGGGACGCGCCGCTTCGACCTGAATGGCGACGGGACGAGCGACCACACGGTGGCCGAGCAGGACTTCAACGTGCGCTCGCTCATCGGCAACGCGGTCATGCGATGGGAATACCGCCCCGGTTCCACCCTCTTCCTGGTGTGGCAGCGGCGGCAGCGCAGCGACTTGATGCAGGGCGACTTTGCGCTCTCACGCGACTGGGCGGCCCTGATGCGTGCCCCGACCGACAACACCTTCCTGGTCAAGCTCAGCTACTGGATGCCGATCTGAGAAGACGAGAGAATGGCTGATACCAGGCAGAAGGTGGGGCTGGCGATTGCGGCGGTGATGGGGGGGCTGGGCGTGTACATCGGGGTGCGCTCGCTCTTCACCCAGCAGCCGCCGCTCACGGGGCGCGCCTGGCTCGACCTGGGCTTCGCCTTCTTCTTCGTGGCGCGCGCGGCGCTGCAGTACCGCCGGTCGCGGGGATAGAAGGCGGGCGCCTGCCTAACGGCGCGCGCTGCCGCCCCCTGGCGCCTACTCCGCGATGTAGCGCCACGGCTTCGACGGGTCGTCGCGCCGCCAGATGGTGAAGAAGGGGATGCGGCGGGGCGGAGCGGCACTCGACGCACTCCCCGGCGCCGCCGGTCGCTCGATCGTGATCACCCCGATCGAGACCCCCAGATCGCCGCTCTGCGCCACCCGCACCTCGTCCGGCCCCCAGGTGATGCGGACCTCGGTCGTCACCCCCTGTTGCACCTGGACGCCGATGGCCGCGTTGCCGTGCACGAACTCGGCGCCGCCCCCCACGTTCACCGCCCGCGGGTCGCCGTAGTTCGTGAACGCCTCGCCAATGGCGGGCCCACCCTTGGCGTCGCGCGAGAAGGCGCGCTCCGCGTCGGCGAGTTCGGCGGCGTAGCGATCGCGCACTCTCCGCTGCTCGTCTCGATCGGCCGGCGGGGTGATGGCGCGCGGCGGAACCACCACGTCATGAGCCGCCAAGGACACGTCGCCGGGTGGACGACCCACTCGGCGATAGACGCTCGCCCGCCAGCTGCCACC
Source organism: uncultured Gemmatimonadaceae bacterium (assembly GCA_964626245.1). GTDB lineage: Bacteria > Gemmatimonadota > Gemmatimonadetes > Gemmatimonadales > Gemmatimonadaceae > SCN-70-22. The sequence goes on along the minus strand of CAZVDJ010000606.1, from coordinate 1,708 downwards.
TTCGCGCACCCAGTAGGCCACGTACTTCCCGGGGACGGTGCTCCCATCGGGACGGGTGAGCGTGGTGTAGCCGTACGTGAAGCCGTGGTCGCCGTCGGCCGAGGTACCTCCCCCGATCGGCGTCCACGACAGCCGCGACGCGGCCACCACGCTGTCGCGCGTCATGAGGTCGATCGCCGCGTCGCGACCGCGCACGAAGGTCCCGTTGGCCACGTCGGGGACCAGGACGTCGCGCGCGAGCATGGGCGCCAGCGCGTCGCGCATGGCACGCCGCGCGCTCGCGGCCGCGTAGGCGCGGTCGGCGTCGAGCAGTTCGCGCGCCACCGTGGCGGGGGTGCGCTGCGTCGCGGTGAGTCCACCCACGCCTAACAAGAGGGCGGCCGCGTAGGTGATGGAGGGATGGAGCAGCGTCACGGCGTGCGGGGCGGAGGATCGAGGTGGAAGAGCGCGTCGTACCTGCCCGTGGCCAACTCCGCGTCCAGGGTGTCGGCCACGCGCGCCATCAGTGCAAAGTCCACCGAGCCGAAGTCCATCCCGATGGAGACAAAGCCGCCTGACGAGACCACCGCCCCCTTCACCAGGGCGTCGCCGATGCGCACCACGCGGTGGTAGCCGTCCAGTTCGTCCGGCTGGCGCGTTCCCGACAGGCGCTGCGCCAGGAGGTCGATCATGGCATCGCGCAGCGCCGTCCCGCCCGGACGCAGGTAGTAGGCGGTCACGCGCCCCTCGCGATCGCGCTCGCGATCGCCGCGATACGGCAGCGGCGTGAACGACTCGCGTTCGTGCAGCCGGTCGGCGCCGTCGGCATCGCGGCGCCAGGCAAAGTGGTGCGCCACCCAGGCCGGCCCAATCTCCTGGTATTCGTTGTAGCGCATGCGCGCGCGGTCAATGGGGAGCGTCACCGTTTCCCCCGTGCGCCACTCGGTCACCGCGAGCACCGGCTCTTCCTCTCCCCCGTGGTGCGCATACCAGGCATAGCGGCGTTCGTCAGGCGACAGCGACGCGGGCGGAAGGCCATTGATGGGATACGGCTCCTGCGGCGCGGCGACGGCGGTGAAGTCGAGCGAACGGGTGTCCAGGACCCCGGACGACAGGCGATAGAGGCCAGGGATAGCGTAGCTCTCGCGATCGAGCCAGCCGGGCGGGGTGCGCCGTGTCCGGGCCGCCTTCCACTGTGCGTCATCGGCGGTGAGTCGTTCGGCGCGCACCGTCGCGCAGCCGTCGATCCGTCGTTCGTCCAGTCCGCCAGCGCCATCGACCAGCAGGAGGCAGCGCCCCGCGTCGTCGTCGCCGCCGCGGAGCAGCAGCGCCGCGGGTTGCTCCGAGACGACCGCCACCTCGGTCGCCCCGTCGGCAGCTGCAACCTTGCTCCCCTGGTGCCGCACCGTGAAGCGCGACGCCAGCGCCTGGCGCTCGATCTCGGCCACGCGATAGAACGACGCGACCTGTTGCTCCACGGTGAAGCGCCCCACGGTCTCGCGCCGCACCGGCTCGCTCTCCTTCACGATGCGGAAGCGGTACCGCACGCCCGGCGGAAGGGGCGGTGCGCCCGGGCGCGGGTTGGGGAGCCACGCACTCCACTCGCGCTGCTCCGCCCCGGGACGCGCCGGAAGCGGGACGAGAAAGGTCCCGACCACCGAGTCGCCAATGGCTGCCTCGAGCAGTCGCTCGCCGCGCGTCGTGAAGATCGACGCCACCCCCGGCACCA
>CAZVDJ010000605.1:0-3445 GCA_964626245.1 uncultured Gemmatimonadaceae bacterium | reverse complement strand
GGGCAGCTGGCGGCGGTGATCGTGGCCGTGCTCGTCTCCGCCGGCATCACCGAGGTGCTCGGGATCCACGCACTCTTCGGCGCCTTCCTGGCCGGCGCCGTGATGCCGCGCGACGACCGCTTCCGCCACGCACTGGCGTCACGCTTCGAGGACCTGCTGGTCGCCTTCCTGCTCCCGCTCTTCTTCGCCTTCACCGGACTGCGCACGCAGCTGGACCTCCTGGTGACGGGCAGCGGGCAGCTCTGGGCGCTCGCGCTCATCATGCTCGTGGCGGTGGGGGGCAAGTTCGGCGGAACGGCGCTGGCGGCGCGCGTGATGGGGTTGTCGTGGCGCTCGGGGGCGGTGCTGGGGGCGTTGATGAACACGCGCGGCCTCATGGAACTGGTGATCCTGAACATCGGGCTGGACATCGGCGTGATCTCGCCGGCGCTCTTTGCCATGATGGTCTTCATGGCCATCACGACGACGCTGATGACCACGCCACTGGTGGCGCGCCTGAGCCGGGGGCTGGCCGATGCGCAGGCGCCTTCCCGGGCCGACGGGGCGGCGCTGGCATCTCGTTAGGTGGGGACGCTCGAGTCGGGCGGCGGGTGGGGGACGCTGGTCGCCTATGCGGCCATCATCGCCTTCGTCGTCGTGCTCGCGCTCGTCGTGGCGCGCACCGTCGCGCTGACCGGCGTCCTCTGGCTCGCGCCGTTAGGCAGGGTGTGGCGCTGGCTGCGCGCGCGCGGCCGCCACGGCGGAAGTCCCTGACACGCCGCATTCGCCCCCTTCGCCCGCCCCGGCGCGACGGCGAGACTGGTGGCGCTTGCGCGGCACTCCCCCCGGGCGGCGTGACCCGCTACGCTGCCGGGGCCGAGGCGCGCGACAGCAGGCGCTGCAGCTCCGCGTAGGGAAGGGCACCGCTCACCCGTTCCACCGCCGAGCCGCCCTTGAAGACCATGACCGTGGGGATGCTCCTGATGTCGAGGGCGCGCGAGAGGGTGGGGGCGCGGTCGGTGTCGAGCTTGGCCACCAGAACCTGGCCCGTGAGCTCCGCCGCCAGCCGGTCCACGTGCGGCGCCATCATCTTGCACGGGCCGCACCAGTCGGCGTAGAAGTCCACCAGGACCGGGAGTTCCGTCTCGTCGATGGTGCGCTGGAAGGTGTCCTCGAAGAGCACGAAGGGGCGATCCAGCAGGATGAATCGGCTGCAATTGCCGCACTTGGGGCGGTCCGCGGCACGGGCGCCGTCGACGCGGTTCCACGTCTGGCAGAACTGGCAGCGGACGGTGATCGAGCGGCCGGTCGAGCTCATCTGGTGCTCCTCAATTCCAGCGGTGGATGGGGACGGATATATTGCGGCGCATTCCGGGGCGGTAGCTCAGTTGGGAGAGCGCGTGCTTTGCAAGCATGAGGTCAGGGGTTCGATTCCCCTCCGCTCCACTCCGGACACGAGATCGTCGCGTCGGCGAACGCGGCGTTGGCGCCCCTCGATCATGGCGATCGGGGGGCGCCGTCGCATTCAGGATGCCCCCGACGCGCTGGACGGGCAGTTGCCGGTGCGGGATCTTGCGCCGGACTTAACGGTATGGGATTGGATGACGTCTCGAACGTGTGAAGGGAGTGAAGCAGGCAATCCCTTCTCGCCGTACTGGTGTCGAAGAGTCAGCCCATGACCACTCCTCCCTCCCACTCCCCGACGACCGATCAGGTCGCCGAGCGCGTGCAGCGCGCGCTCGGCGGCACGTATCGCATCGATCGGGAGCTGGGCGGGGGCGGCATGTCGCGCGTCTTCCTGGCGCATGAGGCGGGGCTGTCGCGCGACGTCGTGGTGAAGGTGCTGCGCGAGGACATTGCCGAAGGGCTTTCGCGGGAGCGATTTCGCCGGGAGGTCCTCCTGTCGGCGAACCTGCAGCACCCCAACATCGTCGGAGTGATCGCGTCGGGCGACGCCGAAGGGCTCCCCTACTTCGTGATGCCGTACGTCGAGGGCGAGTCGCTGCGGGCGCGCCTGACGAGTGAGCGCGCGCTCTCCATCCCGCTCACGGTGAGCATCATGCGCGACGTCGCGCGCGCGCTGGCCTTTGCGCACGAGCGCGGCGTGGTGCACCGCGACATCAAGCCCGACAACGTGCTGCTGGCGGGCGGGGCCGCCATTGTCGCCGACTTCGGCGTCGCCAAGGCCGTCGCGAGTGCCCGCGCCAGGCCGGATCACCCGCACGGGACGCTCACGCGCGACGGAATCTCGCTCGGCACGCCGGCGTACATGGCGCCCGAACAGGTCGCCAGCGACCCGACGATGGACCACCGCGCCGACCTCTACGCCCTGGGGGTGGTGGCGTACGAGATGCTCGCCGGCCGCCCGCCGTTTGCCGACCGTGGCGTGACGGAGACGATGCAGGCGCACCTGGTGGAGACGCCCGAACCGCTCTCCCGCCATCGCCCGTCGACGCCGGCGGCGCTGGTCTCGCTGGTGATGCAGTGCCTGGAGAAGGACCCTGCGCACCGGCCCCAGAATGCCACGGAGGTGCTGGCCGCCCTGGACGATCCGGCGGTGGTGAGCGGGGCGGTCTCGTCCGAATCGGTGCGCGCGCTGCCCGCCGCGGCACGGCGCCGGCAAATGCGTCCCTGGCTCGTGGGCGGCGTGGCCATCGCCGCGCTGGCGGTCGGCGTGTATGCGTCGCGTGCTGGTCGCATCGGAGCCTCTGGCGCCGCGACCGCGGAGCCGGCGGCCGCGGCAGCGGCGCTCCCGCCGGGCGTGGCGGTCCTTCCCATGGTGAGCGTCTCCCCCGACTCCAGCGATGCCTATCTCGCGCTGGGGATGACCGACGAGATCACGAGCGCGCTCTCGCGCGTACCGGGGCTGCGGGTGGCGTCACGCAGCGCCGCCGAGGCGGCACAGGGGGCGGGGGGGTCGGTGGCCGATGTGGCGCGGCGTCTGGGCGTGCCGTACTTGCTGGAGGGGACGGTGCAGCGCAACGGCGACCGGCTGCGGGTGGCGGTGCGTCTGGTGACGGCCAGCGACGGCTTCTCGGCCTGGTCGGAGGTGTACGAGCGTCCCGCCGACGACATCCTGGCGGTGCAGGCCGACATCGCCCAGCAGATCGCGACGGCGGTGCGCAGCGACGTGACGGAAATGTCGGTGCCCGACGTGAGCGGGGCCCGCGACCCCGAGGCCTACAACGAGTACCTGCGCGGGCACTACCTGCTGGACAAGCGCACCAGCGAGTCGGTCCCGGCGGCGGTGAGCGCCTTCCAGGCGGCGGTGAACCGCGATCCCGCCTTTGCCCGCGCCTACGCCGAACTCGCGCAGGCGTACTCGCTCCTGCCGCAGCTCACGGGGAGCGAGCGGGCCGAAGCGCTGGACAAGGCGACGTTTGCCGCGCAGCGCGCCCTGGCCCTCGACTCGACCGTCGCGGCGGGGCATGCGGCGCTCGGCAACATCCACAACCGCGAGTGGCGG
>CAZVDJ010000604.1:0-3451 GCA_964626245.1 uncultured Gemmatimonadaceae bacterium | reverse complement strand
CCGCCAGCACCGAGTCCAGGGCCGCGATGGCGCGCGCGTGCTCGCCGCGCTCGGTGAAGAGGCGCCCCATCGCGGTGCGCGCCTCCACCAGCTCCGCCAGCTCCCCGCTGCCGTTCGGCGCCACGGAAAGCGCGGCCGCGCCGTCGCGCAGCAGCGACTCGGCCTCGTCGAAGCGCGCCTGCGAGGTGCGCAACCCGCCCAGCGCCACCATGGCGCGCCCCGCCTCGGGGCTGCTCGCGCCGGCAATGCGGCGCCACTGGGCCAGCCCGGTGGTGAGGAGCGAGTCGGCGCGGTCCAGCACCCCTAACTGCGCGTAGATTCCGCCCAGCGTCTGGTACAGGTCGGCCTGCACGCGCGGCTCCACGTCCAGCGCGCGCGCCTCGGCCACCCCCTGGTCCAGCAGCGTCACCACGCGCAGGCTCTCGGCGGGGCCAGCCGCCTCGTCGCCGCCCTGGAACAGGGTCGACATGAAGCGCTGGATGCGCTGCGCGCGCACCGTCTCCGCCAGCGCGCGGTCGCGCGCCTGGGCCAGGCGCACCGTGTAGAAGACGGGGAGGGTGACGAGCGCCGCCAGCACCACCGCCGCGCCCCCCACCGCCCGCGCGTTGCGCCTGACGAATGTCGCCACGCGATACCCCAGCGAGTCACCGCGCGCGTCGAGCGGCTCCCCCGCCAGGAAGTGGTCCAGGTCGCGCAGCAGCGCGTCGACCGAGCGGTAGCGCCGCGCCGGGTCCTTGTGCATCGCGGTGAGCACCAGGACGTCCAGGTCGGCCCACTCGCTCTCGCTCGCGGCCACGGGCGCCGTGCCGCGCGCCGCCGCCTTGCCGCTGCGCGCATCGCGCGCCCGCACCGATGGCCGGGGCGGATCCACCGACGTGATGAGCGACTCCGCCTCGCCCGGCGTCCGCTCCGACAGGTCGAACGGCAACGCGCCCGACAGCAGCTCGTACAGGATCACGCCCAGCGAGTACACGTCGGTGTGGATCCCCACGCGGCCACCGGTCACCTGCTCGGGGGCGGCGTAGGCGGGTGTCATCAGGCGCAGGCCCGTGCGCGTGGCCTCGGCCGCGGCATCGGGTAGATCGAGCTGCTTGGCGATGCCGAAGTCGAGCAGCTTCACCGTCCCGTCGTCGCGCACCAGGATGTTGGACGGCTTGAGGTCCCGGTGGATCACCAGGTGCTGGTGCGCGTGCAGCACCCCCTCGGCCACGGCCCGCACCAGCCGCAGCCGCGCCCGAGTCGAGAGGGCGCGCGCCGAGCAGTGCTCGTGCAGCGGGGTCCCCTCCACGTACTCCATCGCGATCCACGGCGTCCCGTCCGGGAGCGTTCCGGCGTCGTACAGGCGGGCGATGGCCGGGTGGTTGAGCTGCGCCAGCGTCCGCTGCTCGGCCAGGAAGCGCTCGCGGCGGGCGCCGGAGGCCCACGCGTCGCGCAGCAGCTTGACCGCCGCCTCGCTCCCCAGGTCGTCCCGTCGGGCCAGGTACACCACCCCCATCCCGCCCTCGCCAATCATCCGCAGCAGGCGGTACGGCCCGCACGCGGCGGCCGGAAGGCCAGGGGTCCCTCCGCCCATCACCGCCTCCGCCACCTGCGCCACCCCCCGATCCAGCAGCGTCCCCCCGTCGGCGTCACCCGCCAGCAGCACCTCCACCTCACGCCGCAGCGCCACATCCCCGCCGCACGCCGCGTCGAGCGCCGCCCCTCGCGCCTCGCGCGGCAGGTCGGCCACGCGGTGGAAGAGCTCCTGCACCTGGCGCCACCGTTCGGTGTCCATGTGGTCCTCCCGCGCCGCGCCGGGGGTGGTGAGGGCGATGCCTAACGTGATGAACGCAACTCGGCCGCCAGCCACGCGCGTGCCGAACGCCAGTCGCGCACCGCGGTGGCCTCCGAGATCTCGAGCAGCGTGGCGGCCTCGCGCAGCTCCAGTCCGCCGAAGAAGCGCGCCTCCACCAGTGCGCCTTGCCGAGGACTCAACGCCGACAGCCGGTCCAGCGCCTCGTCCAGCACCAGCAGTTCATCGGCGGCGGTGGCGGTCTCGCCCATCGAATCCTCGAACGTCACGAAGGCGGCACCACCCCCACGCTTGTCGGCCTGCCGGCGTCGCGCCGCCTCGATGAGCACCTGCCGCATGGCGCGCGCGGCAATGCGCTTGAAGTGCAGGCGCGAGGTGCGCGCCACGTGCGGCGAGTCGGCCAGCTTGAGCCAGGCCTCGTTCACCAGCGCGGTGGGACTCAGCGTCGCGCTCGGGTCGCCCTGCCGCACGGTGGCCGCCAGCCGCCGCAGCTCCTCGTACGCCTCGCTGAAGACGGCGTCCAGCGCACGCCGGTCCTCGTCGGACGGCGGCGGCCTGTCGGGCGAAATGTCGGGAGGCCGGGAGGTATCGTCGGTCACGTGATCGCGCGAGGCGGAGGGCGTCAGGTCAACGCGGGTCGCCTGACGGGGGACAGTCGGGAGAACGCGTTCGGGAGGCGGTCGGTGCTCCGTGCAGCGGGACCCCCTGGGCAAGGGAGCGGCCGTCCCTGATCACCTCGCCAACCTCGCCCGGTGAACTGCGGTGCGCTAGGGGGACGAGGCGGCGATGATCGTCGCGGCGCTCGCGGCACGCAATGCAGGGGGACCGATCGCCTGTCTCGCTCACTCTCCTGCCGTTCCTGCCATGACCGTCATTGCCGCCGTTCGACGCCACTTCTCGCTCATTCGCCAAGGGCTGCTCGTCCTTGCCGTCGCTGGCAGCGGCGGCGCGTGCAGCGGGGGTGGCGGCGGCAATGGCGGTGGCGGGTCGGTGACCCCGCCGCCGCAGCCCGGGACGCTCGCCCTCACGATCCCGTCTCCCGCCCTCTCGGTCACCACCGGTGGGAGCGGCACGGTGTCACTGGCCATTGCGCGCGGCGGGAGCTTCTCCGGCTCGGTGACGCTCTCGGTCGGTGGGCTCCCGGCCGGGGTGACGTCGAGTTTCTCGCCGGCCACGCTGGACGCCACGCAGACCACGTCCGTCCTTACCGTGACCGCCGGGACAACGGCGGCGGCGGGAACCGCCACGCTGACCATCTCCGCCAGCGGCACCGGTGTCACGACGCAGACCGCCACGGTTCAGCTCGTGGTCACGCAGCCGGTGATCACGATCCTCGCCACCCCCACGGCACTCGGCATCGTGGCCGGGAGCAGCTCCACCGTCGCCATCTCGATCGGCCGATCGGCCGGCTATACCGGCGCGGTGACGCTGGCGCTCGACAACCCGCCCGCCGGCATCACCGGGAGCTTTTCGCCGTCACCCACGCAGGGCAACGCGTCCACGCTCACGCTCGGCGTGGCCAGCACCGTGGCGGCGGCGGTCTATCCCGTCACGGTCAAGGCCACGGCGCCGGGGGCCGCCGACAAGACGCTTGCCCTCGCCCTCACCGTCACCGCCGCACTCCCATCGGCCTTCTCGCTCAGCGCCGATCCGGTGGAG
>CAZVDJ010000603.1:0-3484 GCA_964626245.1 uncultured Gemmatimonadaceae bacterium | reverse complement strand
CGCGCGCCCGAGCGCGGCAGGTCGACGAAGAAGACCTCGTCGAAGCGCCCCTTGCGAATGAACTCGGGGGGGAGCGCGGAGACGTCGTTCGCCGTGGCGACGACGAAGACGTCGCCACGACGTTCCTGCAACCACGAGAGGAAGCCGCCGAAGACCCGTCGCGAGACGCCGCCGTCGTGTTCTCCACCCGACGCCGCGAATGCCTTCTCGATCTCATCGATCCAGAGGACGATGGGGGCCATCCGTTCGGCGGTGCGCAGCGCGCGCTTGAAGTTCTTCTCGCTATCGCCCACGTACTTGTCGTAGAGCAGGCCGGGATCCAGGCGCAGCAGCGGCAGCCCCCATTCGTGCGCCACCGCCTTGGCGCAGAGGCTCTTTCCGCACCCCGGGACGCCCAGGAGGAGGATCCCCTTGGGGAAGGGGAGGCCGGCGGCCAGGGCGCGCTCCGGCTCGAGCACGGCCGCACGCCGGCGGGTGAGCCACCCCTTGAGTCCCCCCATCCCCGCCACCGACGCGAGACCGTCTTCCGTTGGCCAGTACTCCAGGAGCCCATCCTGCTCGACGACCTGGCGCTTGGCCTCGGTGACGCGCGGAATGTCCGCCGCGGTCAGGGCGGCGTCGGTCATGATGAGGCGCGTGAGGATCTTCTCCGCCTCGGTGAGGGTGAGGCCGGCCAGGTTGTGCAGGAGGCGGGCGCGATCCGAGGGGGAGAGGTCCACGCGCACCGGCATGCGGGCGGCGTGGTCGCGCACGACGCGCTCGAGGAGGGCGCGATAGTCCTCGGGGAGCGGCGAGGGGAGCGGGACGACGATGGCGTGCGGTCGCAGCGATTCCGGGAGCCGCACGTCGCCCCCCGAAATGACGACGGCGCCACGGCGCGTGGCGAAGCGCTCGACCACCTCGTGGAGCTGCGAGACGACGTGCGCATCCTCGAGGTGCGCGCCCAGGGCCGGGAAGTGGTAGATCCCCGCGCCCTCGCGCTCGGCGTGGCGCAGGGCGTCGACGGGGAGGCTGGTGTCGTTGGCAAAGCCGTCACCCGCGCCGCCGCGCCGCACCCCCTTGGAGCGACGCCACTCGAAGAAGTGCAGCGACAGGCGCGACGCCACATGGCGCAGCACCTCTTCGGCCCGATCGTACTCCCATGTCTCCAGCACGATCAGGGAGTAGCGGGAACGGACCAGGAGTTCGAGTTCGTCGAGGAATGGCGTGCGTGACATGGGCGGCGTGACCTGTACCACCCTAGGACGGTCTGTTGGGAGGTGCGTCACCGGCACTCCGTGCGGGGGGGGGAGGCTTCCCTTCTGCCGGCAGGGCCGTGCTATCTTCCCGTCCCCACAAACCAGACCCCCGCATGCCGAAGTCGTCCCGCTCCGCCGCGATCACTGGTGACCACGCGATCGTCGCGACGCCCCGCACGCAAGCCGACCGGATGTATCGCGCTGCGCTGGAGTGCGTGCGACAACGGCAGCGCTACGCCCGGCTGGTGGAGCTGGCCGCGCAGGACGAGGAGCAGCACGGAGCCCTCCGCATCGCGTGCATCTGCGATGAGGTCCTGACCTCGAGCGTGCAGTCGTACGAGCAGACGGCTGCCGCGGTCACGGGGCATCGCGAGGAGGAGTGGTGGCACAAGGCGAACAGCCTGTGGCACGCGGCGCGGGAATACAGCCGGCGCCACCAGGGGTGCGACCAGAAGAGCGCGACGTTCTCGCGCCACTCGCCGGCGCGCCTGGCGGAGCTGGCGATGGAGTACGACCTGGAGGCGTCGGCGCTCCTGGCGCTGCAGCACGCGCTGTCGGCGTACCGGAAGGCTGCGCCAGAGGCGGACCTGGAGACGACGGGCTCGGTGCGCGTCGCGTAGGTCGGCGGGGAGTGAACGAACGGCGGGGCGCCCTCGGCAGGCGCCCCGTTCGCGTTTCGGGAGGAACGACGGGGCAGCGCGCGTCGTTTGCCTCCTGCCTTTGCCCCGGATGACATGCCGACGCACGTCCTGACCGCCTCGCTCCGCCTGCCGCTCCCCGTCGATCGCGTCTTTCAGTTCTTCGCGCAGGCCGAGAACCTGGGTCGCATCACGCCGCCCGAACTGGGCTTCGAGATTCGGACGCCGCTCCCGGTCCCCATGCGGGAGGGGACGCTCATCGACTATACGATCCGGCTGTACGGCGTGCCGATGGCGTGGCGAACGCTGATCTCGCGCTGGGACCCCCCGCACGAGTTCGTGGACGAGCAGCTCCGCGGTCCGTACGCGCTCTGGCACCACACGCACCGGTTCCGCCCGGACGGCGCGGGGGGGACGATCATCGACGACGAGGTACGCTACCGGCTGCCGCTCTCGCCGCTGGGCGACGTGGCGCTGCCGCTGGTCCGCCGGCAGCTGGACCGGATCTTCTCGTACCGCACGGACGCGGTGCGTCGCCTCCTCGTGACCGAGGGCGCCGGCGCGGCAGCCTAACGACCCGCGGAGCGCTGGCGCCCGTCGCGGTCGCCAGCGGTCCGCTCGTCCCCGCGACCCGGCAATTCGTCGCGCCGGTCGCCACCTTGCTATCGGGTGGCGTCCGGGTCGGGGACCCTAGCGCGGTCGCGTACGCCAGCGGAACGTACGACCGATTCGTACGTACACCGATCATGGGGCCGGTCGCGGGCGACGGGCCGCCGGAGCGGGGAGAGCGTTTCGCGGTCCCACGGGCCCGGGGCGCCGCCACGCGGACACCGACGACGCGAGGGATCGGGCTTGGATCGTCTGGTCGAGCTGCTGTTCAAGTACCGCCCCTTCGCCTTTTCACAGGGGGAACTGGCGTGGGCGTCGCCGGCGCCGTGGTGGGCGATTGCCGGAGGCGCGGCGCTCGCGCTCGGGCTGGCCGTCTACACCTACGTGCGTCACGCGGGAGCCTTGTCGCGACGGGCGCGCGTCGCGCTCGCCACGTTGCGCGCGTCGGCGCTGGTCACGATGGCCGTGGTGCTGGCCCGTCCCGTCCTGGTCGTCTCGACCCCCATTCAGCAGCGGAATGTCGTGGCGGTGGTGGTGGACGACTCGCGAAGCATGGCGGTGCGCGACGTGGAGGGGGGGGCTCGGAGCGACGTGATCGCGCGCCTGGCCGGTGGTCCCGATTCCGCGCTCCTCGCGTCGCTGCGCGATCGCTACCAGTTGCGGGTCTTCAGGCTCTCGGGTGGTGGGCGGCTGGACGACGCCTCGGGCGTGCGGTACGAGGGGAGCCGGACGCGGCTGGTCTCGTCGCTCCTGCGCGTGGAGGACGCGCTGGCGGGAGTCCCGACGGCGGGGATGGTCCTGCTGAGCGATGGCGCCGACAACTCGAGCGAAGGGGGAGGCGACGCGACGCTCGCGGAGCAGATGCTGTCGCTGCGCGCGCGCGGGGTTCCCGTCTATACCGTAGGGATCGGAAGCGAGCGTTTTTCGCGCGACGTGGAAGTGGCGCGCGTGGAGGTACCGCGCACGGTGCTGCGCGACGCGTCCATGGTGGTGCAGGTG
>CAZVDJ010000602.1:0-3489 GCA_964626245.1 uncultured Gemmatimonadaceae bacterium | reverse complement strand
GCCAGCTTCTCCCACAGGATGGGCGCCAGCACCCCCATCGCCACGTTCGCCACGATGAGCACCACGCCCTCCACCACGTACGGCTTGTACCACAGCACGATGGCGATGAGGATCAGGAACCACGCCCCCCACAGCCCCGTGCTGAAGGCCAGCACCAGCGAGACCGCGGGCGACGCCACGAGCAGGAGGAGCGGCGCGGAGACCCCTGCCCAGAACAGCATGGCGAAGAAGATCCCGACGAAGACCATCCCGGTCCCGAGGTCCGGTTGCGCCATGACCAGGAGCCACGGCACGAGCACGATCACCGCGGGCTTCCACAACTCGAGCAGCGACTTGGGCGGATCGCGCCGAGCGGCCAGGACCTTCGCCAGCATCAGAACGACGGCCACCTTGGCCAGCTCCGCCGGCTGCCCCAGACGCACGCCGCCAATGGTCAGCCATCCCTTCATGCTCGCCGCCGTCCCCGCCCCCGACCCGAAGGCCAGGGTCACGAGCAGCAGCGCGATCGCCAGCAGGTAGGCGGGCCAGCTCGCCCACTCCAGCAGTCGCACCGACGCCCGGCTCATCACCAGCGCCCCCACGAGGGCCACCACGAACCAGACCAGCTGGCGGCGGTACGCGCCCGCCACCGCTGGCACGATCACGTCCGTCTGGCCGGCCGAGTACACCATCGCGATGCCAAACGCCGACAGCAGCATGGCGATGATCACCAGCGGATAGTCGGCGAAGACGCGCTTGATCAATCGCCCCCTCCTTCCACCACCGGCGGCTCGATCGCGGGACGCTTGAGGTAGCGCTCCACGATCTTCGAGGCGATGCGCGCGGCGGCGTACCCGTGCTCGCCCTGCCAGAGCATCACCGCCACCACGATCTTGGGGTCGTCCTTGGGGGCGAACCCGACGAACCACGCGTGGTCGCGTCCGGTCTCGTTCTGCGCCGTCCCCGTCTTTCCGGCCAGGATCACCCCCTGGATCTGTGCGCTCCCGGCCGTCCCCCGCCCCGACACCACGTCGGCCATGGCGTCCCGCAGCCCCGCCAGCTGCTTGGGGGTGAGGTTCAGCACCTTGACCCGGTCAGGGTTGCGCTTCACCACCTCGGGACGTGCCGCCGAGCCATCGGTGGCCAGCGCCGTGTAGAAGCGCGCCATGTTGAGGATGGTCTGCGTGTTCTCCCCCTGCCCGATGGACAGGTTGAGCGTCACCGCGTTGGTCCACCCGCGTTCGCCGTAGCGCTTGTTGAAGTACTCCACCGCGTAGGGCCACTGCGGCGTCGTCTCGTTGGGGAGGTCGATGCCGCTCTTCTCGCGAAACCGCAGCTGCACCCCCCCGGCCAGCAGCTTGGAGAGCGTCATGCGCAGTCCGAGCTGATAGAAGTAGGTGTCGCACGACTGGGCGATGGCCTGCGTCAGCGTCACGTTGCCGTGCCCCTCGCGGTTCCAGCAGCGAAAGTAGCGCGACCCGAAGGTGTAGCCGCCCGTGCACGGCTGCGGCATCCGCGTCTCGAAGTCCACCAGCCCGGCCTCGAGCGCAATGGCCGCCGTGGCCAGCTTGAAGGTCGACGCGGGCGGATAGCGCCCCTGCATTGCCTTGTTGTACAACGGGCGCCGCTCGTCGCTCGTGAGCTCGCGATAGTACGACGCCGGGATCCCGCCGATGAATCGGTTGGGATCGAAGGTGGGGGCGCTGTGGATCGCGAGCACCTCGCCCGACTGCGGCTCGAGCGCCACCACGCCCCCCACCAGCGAGTCGCCGAAGTAGCTCGCGATGAAGCGCTGCAGGTCGAGGTCGATGTTCGTCTGCAGCGGCGGAGCCGCCGTCGCCGGGCGGTCGGGGCGAGCAGTGGCATCGCGCACCACGCGGCCGCGCGCATCCACCTCCACGAAGCGCGATCCCTCCCCCCCCCGCAGCGCGCGCTCGTACTGCTGCTCCAGTCCGCTGCGCCCGATCTGCTGTCCCGATTTGTACGCCTTGTACTCGGCGGAGTTGAGCTCCGACTCGTTGATCTCCGCCGTGTAGCCCACGAACGCCGACACCGCCGACCCGTCCGGGTACCGCCGCTTGGGCGTCGCCTCGATGATCAGGCTCGGGAACTCGGTGCGATGCTCCTCCAGGACCGAGACCTGGTCGAACGACGCATCGGCCAGCACGACCGTGGGACGATTGGGATCGCGCTTGAGCCGCCGCACCGCCGACGCGATGTCGGCCGGTGACAGGTCGATGATCGACGCGAGCCGTTCGAGCGTGGCCTGCAGCGAGTCGGCGCTCGCGCTCAGGATCGAGACCGAGTAGCCCGGGACATTTTCCGCGATGATGTCGCCGTGCCGGTCGTAGATGATCCCGCGCGCCGCCGGAATGGGGACCTCGCGCAGGCGGTTCTTCTCGGACGACAGCTGGTAGCGGGCACTCTCCAGCACCTGCGCGCGGAAGAACCCCGTCGCCAGCGCGAAGAGCGCGACGGTCGTGAGGCCGGCCGCCAGCCGGCCGCGTCGCTGTATGTCGTTGGGGTGCAGGCTCACGACGACGGCGCCTCCAGTACGCTGCGGAAGAGCAGGAGGACGATGACGCCGGTGACGGCGGTCAGCGCCGCCGCCAGCGGCGACCAGAGCGCCACCTGGGTCGCCATGTCATACACGCCACCCTGCCGCGCGGCCACCACGAAGATCACGTCGAACGTCCACTTGCCCACGAAGAAGAAGAAGGCGTGCAGGAAGACGTTGTCGGAGAAGAAGACCGCCTTGAGCCACGAGGCGCTGAATCCCACCAGCGTCATCGCCAGCGCCCCGGCCCCGAAGGTCGACGGCGCGAGCGAATCGCCGATGAGCCCTAGCACGAAGCCGATCACCGCGGCCGCCCCCGGCCGCACGCGCACCGCGACGAGCAGGACGGCAACGACCAGGAAATCCATCGAGACCCGCCACCCCAACAGGGGGCGCAGGAAGTAGTGCATGGCCACCAGCGCCAGGAAGAGCGCCGCCGTGCGCAGCCCGCGTCCCAGGTTCATGGACGCCTCCGCGCCGTGTCTGGACGTGCCGCACCACGAGCCGCAGCGCCACCCGGCACAACGCCGGGCCGGCGACCGCCGCCTCGCGCGGAATCGGCCGCTCCCCCTCTCGCGCGCAGCGAGTCGAGGGCGAGCGAATCGGCCCGCAGGGTGCCGGTGCGCGCGGTGTCACCCAGAATGGCGCGCAGCGAGTCGGCCTGCCGCTTTCGCAGCGCTTCGGCCGCGGCCAACAGGCGCGACAGCGAGTCCGCCGACGCTGCCACACCGCGGGCCGCCGAGTCGGCGCGTGCCACGTTCATCCACACGCTGTCCATCGCCGCTCCCCCTCCGGCGCGCTGGGGCGAGAGAATGAGGACGTGGCTCACGTCGGGCGGATAGACGGCCGGCCGCAGCAGGTACGTGCGGGACCAGACTTCGCTCGTCTTCACCTCGCCCAGCACGACGCCGATCGGGATGCCCCGCGGATAGACGCCGCCCAGTCCCGAGGTG
>CAZVDJ010000601.1:0-3490 GCA_964626245.1 uncultured Gemmatimonadaceae bacterium | reverse complement strand
GGCCACGGTGGCCGAGAGCGATGCCGCCGCCAGCTGCACATCGGCACGCGTGGCATGGTCGCCCGGGGGCGTGGCGGCAAGCACGGCGCGCAGTGCATCGAGCGCGCGCAGCGGCGACTTGCCGCGGTGCACCCGCGCGCGCTCGCGAAGCGCACGGACCGCGGGCGCCGCCTCCTCGCCGGCGGCGCGCCCCTCGCCCTCCAGCCAGGCGAGCGCCAGGTCGCACCACCCCTCGGCCGCGGCATACCGGCCGGCGTCGTGCGCCGTGGCCGCCAGCCGCACGCGCAGCGACGCCAGGTCGAGCGCCGAGGGGGCGTACGGCTGCGCCACCTGCAACGCCTCCAGCGCGGCATCGTGCGCGTGCACCGACGCCGATCGTTCGGCCGCCGTGAGTGCATAACGATAGGCGTCGGCGTCCAGGCCGGCGGCGTGATAGTGCCCCGCGATGGCGCCCACGGACGACGGCTCGCGCAGCTCCAACAGGCGCGCGGCCACCTCGTGCACGCGCTGCCGCTGCCGCTCGGGCAGGTCGCGCGTGATCGCCTCGGCCAGGAGCGGGTGCGCAAAGCGGAAGGCGCTTCGACCCCCCGACTCGCGTGCCAGGACGCCGGCGGTCACCCCTTCGTCCAGCGCCACCGTCACCTGCGTCTCGGGAACATTGGCGGTCGCCAGCAGCAACTCCACCGCAAACGGTTCCCCGAGCACGGCGGCGGTGCTCAGGATCTGGCGCGCCCCCGGCGACAACCGTGCAAGGCGCCGTTCCAGCACGAAGGCCACGCCCGGGGGAAGCGTGGGGCCGGTCAGCGGCTTCCACTCCCAGCGCGTCCCGCCGTACCAGATCCCCCCCGCGTCGGCCAGCGCGTGCAGCACCTGCACCACGTGCAGCGGCACCCCTTCGGTGTACGTGTAGAGGAGGCGCGGGAACTCGTCGCCCGGGTCGGCGTCGCGAAAGACGACCTGGGTCCACCGGCGCAGCTCGTCGGCGCTGAAACGACGCAGCGAGAGCTGGCTCACCCGCGCGTGCTGGGCCAGGCGGCGCCGGTGCTCGGCGGCGGCGCGCGCCTCGTCGGGGCGCAGCGTGAGGACGATGAACAGGCGCTCGCCGTCGACGGCGGCCAGGAGCGCCTCCAGCACCGACCAGCTCGCGGCGTCGGCCCACTGCACGTCCTCGAAGACCACGACCAGCAGCCGGTCGCGGGCGGCCCGCCGCACGGCGCGCACGACCTCTTCCTGCACCACCGACGGCGTCAGCGCCCAGTCGTCGCCGTCCTGCACGAGCGGAAGGTCGGGGAGGAGCTGGGGAAGGGCGCGCCACCCGTCGCGCGCCAGCGCGCCCCGGGCGTGCAGCTGCGCCAGGAGGTCGGTCCACGGGGCGTACGCCGCCTGCTGATCGCCGTCCAGGCACTGCGCCGTGATCACCGTGCCGGTGCGCAGCCTGACCTCGGGCTCCAGGTGACGGATGAGCGCCGTCTTCCCGATCCCCTCCTCCCCGGCGACGATCACGAGGCGGGAGTCGCCCCGCGCGGCCAGGTCCAGGTGGCTCACGAGCGTGCGGAGCTCGTCCTCGCGAGCCACGAAGGCGTCGAAGTCCAGCCGCGCCCGCGCGGAGGCGGAGTCGGCGTGGTCTGCCACCACCACGCGATCGCGCCCGTCGCGCTTGGCGCGATAGAGGGCGCGGTCGGCGGCGGCCAGCAGCGATTCGACGGTCTCGCCGTCCTGCGGCGCGCTCGCCACCGCCACCGAGACCGAGATGGCGATCGATTCCTCGGCGGCGTCGCGCCGCGCGCATCGCAGCTCGCCACAGCCGTGGCGAAGCCGCTCCGCCACTTCCAGCGCCACCGGCGGCAGGGTGGACGGGAGGAGGATGACGAACTCGTCGCTGCCGCGGCGCCCGATCAGGTCGCCGGTTCGCAGCCCGCGCTGGAGCACCTTGGCCACGGCCCACAGCAAGTCGTCACCCTGCAGCCGCCCGTATGTCGCGTTGACGCGCGCAAAGTGGTCCACGTCGAGCAGCAGGATCGACACCGGGTGATCCGATGTGCGCCGTGCGGCCAGCATCGAGGCGGCCCGCTGCATCCACGATGCACGGTCCGCCACCGAGGTGAGGGAGTCGTCGAGCAGCGGGGTGTCGCGCACCTCCGCACGCGCCGGAAGCGCCGCCGCCGAGGTGACGCCAGGGATGGGGACACCATCGCGGACCACTTCCTCGAAGACGCGAAAGACGGCGGGGTCGAACTGGCGTCCCACGTCGCGGCGCATGGCGTCCAGCGCCTCGTGGTGCGCCAGCGGTGCCTTGAATGGCCGGCGCGAGACGAGTGCGTCGTAGACGTCGGCGACGGTGAAGATCCGTGCGGCGAGCGGGATTTCCTCGTAAGCCAGCCCGTGCGGATAGCCCGACCCGTCCCAGCACTCGTGGTGCGACTCGACGATGGGTCGCACCTCCCACGGGAAGTCGACCCCCTTCAGCATCTCCGCGCCGGCCGCGGGGTGCCGCTTCACGATCGCCCACTCCTCGGGCGACAGCCGCCCCGCCTTGTTCAGGATGGCGGGAGGAATCTCCAGCTTGCCGATGTCATGCAGGTAGGCGCCCAACCGGTACCAGCGCAGCGCTCGCCGCTCGACCCCCATGCGCCGGGCGATCTCGCAGGTCAGGTCGGCGACCCGCTCGCAATGCCCCGCCGTGGCGTGGTCCTTGGCCTCGATGCGCTGGGCCCAGCGCCTGACGACGTCGACGAAGCCCTCGTCGAGTCGGCGGAGGCGGCGAGACGCCTCCGCATCTTGTCCGCGACCCGGGAGTTGGGTGAGTGCCCGAAAGACGCGGTTCAGCGCCACCAACGCGTCGGCATGGCGCTCTGCGCGGGCCAGCAGGTCCGACTGCTCCCGCGCGCACTCCGCTCCCAGCAGCAGGTCGTCCAGGTCATCCGCATGCCGCGACGCCTGCTCGAGCTGGCGTTCCGCGCGCGTCACATCGCCCAGTTCGCGGGCCACCACGCCGCTGCACAGGAGGGCGCGCCCCACCAGCGCGGGGTCGTCAAGGCGACGGGCGAGCTCGAGGGCCCGGTCTGCGCTGGCGTGCGCCCGCTCCACGTTGGCGCGATCCAGCGCCATGTCGGCGCGCCCCAGCTCGATACGTGCCATCAACCGATCGTCGCGCCGGCTTCCCGCCCACGCCGACGCCTCGGCAAACGCCTGCTCGGCGGCGTTCCACCGCTTCATCTCCACGTACAACCCGGCGAGCGACGCGACGGTCTCCGCCGCGGCCGCATCGTCGCCGGCGGCGCGGTAGTTGGCCAGCGCCGACTCGTCCAGCGAGGCAGCGCCGGCCAGGTCGCCGCGCAGGAGGGCGAGCGCGGCCAGTCGGCGACTGGCGAGGGCGGCGAGCGCAGGGCGACCGGCGGCGGCAGCCCGCGCACCCGATTCGACGAACTCCGAGGCTGCCGATTCCAACTCACCGTCGCGCCATCGGATGCGCCCGCGCAGCTCCAGTGCC
>CAZVDJ010000600.1:0-3499 GCA_964626245.1 uncultured Gemmatimonadaceae bacterium | reverse complement strand
GGTGGGGACGTCGATCGTCGCGGTCCCGTCGGCGCCAATGGCCAGCGCAACGAGAGGGGGGACGGCGTCGCCCGAGAGGATCACCGCCTCGGTTGCGCCCCGGCGCACCAGCGGCGCGTCCACGAAGGGGCGCGGCGTGCGCACGCGCAGCTGGCGGTGCCCCAGGCGACCCTCCAGCCCCGCCGTGACGCGCAACGCCTGTGGCGACCGGTTCTCGAAGGTGAAGGCGTACACCGCGCCCGCCGTATCCGCATCGCGCCCGTACGGGGCAAAGACGGTGGCGCGCACCACCAGCGGGCCGACCGTGGCGGTGAAGGTGGGAAGCCAGCCGAAGGCACGCTCCCACGCCAGCGTGGTATCAGTCCACATGACCGGCACGCCATCGATGGCCAGGACCGGACGCGCCAGCGCGGGCTCACGACCGCCGGCGAAGTCCTCGCCCCCGGCCAGCTCCACGGCGGCGCGCGCCCCCCGGTGCAACGTCCCCACCGCGTGCAACGCCCCGTCCATCGGGTGAATGCATGGCAGGGCAATCCAGTGATTGCCGGTGATCTGCCACGGGATGGGAGGGATCGGCGTATCGGTCACGGCTCGGTTACTTTCGTGGACTTGGTGCGACCGCATCGTCCGGCGCGGCGGGCGGCCAGCGCCCTTGGATTCCTGACGCCTCAACTTACCGTGTCACGCCTACCACTCAAACGTCGCGTGGTCCGATGGCTCGCGCCGTTCGCGGCAGCCGCGCCGCTGGCGCTGGCGGCAGTCGCCGGCCAGCCGGCCACTGCCCAGGGGCAGCGGGTCCTCGGTCCCACCGACGACGCGACGGTCCTGCCGCGCGGCGTCCTGCGCATCGGGATCGTACCCACGTGGGGGCGCGCCAACGAGCGCTTTGCCGATGGACTGGGCGTCACCAGGAAGGGGACGCCCGAACGCCTGGGGGCGGACTACGACCTGGACTCGCTCACCCCCGCCAACTTCGAGCCGCTGCGCGCACTTGGGCCATCGCTGGCAGTCCTCACCGGCAAGGCGAGCAACGCCGCCTCGCTCGGGCGGCTGCGCGTGGACTTCGACGCGTCGAGCGTCACCACCCCCATTTCGCTGGAGTACGGCATCACCCGTCGTGTCATGCTGGGCGTCCTGGTGCCCTATGTGAAGACGCGCAACGAGGTCTCGCTCATCCCCAACCCGGCGCGCAACGAGGGGACGCTTGGCCTGAACCCGGCCATCGCCCTTGCCGGCGCCCGCGCGCAGAACCTCTCGGTCTTCACGCAGCTGTCCGAGGCCACCACGCAGCTGCAGGCCGCGCTCACCAGTTGCCAGGGGAGTTCGGCGCCCGAGTGCGCGGCCATCAATGCCGACCGGGCGCGAGCGCAACAGCTCGCCGCCACGGGACAGGCCGTCGCCACCGCGGTGGAGCGCACCTACGGCACGATGTCCGGCGTGGGCGCTCGCTTCGTGCCGGTCCAGGGGTCGTCGCTGCATAACGACGTGATGGCGCGGCTGGCGACGCTCTCCACCGACTTCGCCTCCTTCCTTGGCGCACCGTCGTCGCGAGCCGACTGGGTCGTCGCGCGCCCGGTCGGCGCACCGCTCATGGGGCTGGCCGACCTCACCGCGATCACCAGCGACGCCGCGTATGGCATTGGCGCCGCCCCGGTGGAGACGGTGGAACGCTCGCACATCGGCGACGTCGAGGTCGGGGGGAAGATCCTCCTGTACGACGGGCTGGGGGCGCGACCGCCGCAGCGGGTGGAATCCCGCGGCGTGAAGTTGCGGCTGGCGGTGGGCGGGGCCTACCGGTTCGGCACCGGGCAGCTGCAGAGCGCCGATCACTTCGCCGACATCGGCACCGGCGACGCGCAGGACGACCTCGAGGGACGTCTCTTTGCCGATGTGCTCGTGGGGCGGCGTTTCTGGGCCTCCGTGGTGGCGCGCTACGGCGTGCAGCAGGCCGACGCCCAGTTCCTGCGCATCACCGATGCGCCGAGCGTCCCCTTCGCGCCCGGATATCGCCGTCAGCTCGTGAGCCGCGACCTGGGAGACTATGTCGCTGCCGAGATCTCGCCGCGCTACACCCTCACCGATGCGCTGATGGTGAGCGCCAGCTACGCCTTCTTCCGCAAGGCGGAGGACTCCTACACGGGCAGCTTTGCCGCAACCGACCTGGCGGGCCAGGCGGTGACGCTGGATGCCTCCGTCCTGAATGCCGGGACGGCGCGAAAGGAGCAACGCATCGTGGCAGGATTCACCTACTCCACCATGCATGCGTACTACCGCGGCCGCTCGGCGCTCCCCCTCGAGGTGAGCTACATGGTGGGGCAATCGCTGCGTGGGGACGGGCGCACCACGAAGCAATTCACCTCGGCGATCGGCTTCCGCCTCTATTCGCGACTCTTCGGATCGGCGGAATCGCGCCCCGAGCGCCCGCCGCGTCGCGCCGAGCCGCGCGATCCGCGATAGCGGCCCGCGTCAGGCCGGGTCTCACCCTCACGCTCACCCGCGCCGGCGCCGGCGGCGCTCTCCAGCAACTCCCGCGCGTGCGCGCGGCTGGTGTCGCTTTCCGGATCGCCGCCCAGCATGCGCGCCACCTCCGCCACGCGCGCTTCCCCGTCCACGACGCAAAGGTCGGCCGTGGTAACCCCGCCGCGCGCTCCCTTGCTCACCACGATGTGGTGGTGCGCGCGGGCGGCGATCTGCGGCAGGTGGGTGATGGCCAGCACCTGGTGATCGCCGGCGACGCGCCGCATGGTGTCGCCCACGCACAGCCCCACGCGCCCGCCGATCCCGGCGTCCACCTCATCGAAGATGAGGGTGGGGACGCCGTCCAGCCGGGCGAGGATCGTCTTGAGGGCGAGCATCACGCGCGCCAGCTCTCCGCCAGACGCAACGCGCGCCAGGGCCCGCGCCTCGAGCCCGGCGTTCAGCGCCACGCGATACTCCACCTCCTCGCCCCCCGACCGGCCGATCTCCGCGCGCGGCGTGAGCACCACCGTGAGGTGTCCGTCGGCGAGCCCCAGGTCGGGAAAGACGGCGTCGACGGCGCGCTCCAGCGCGCGCGCGGCACGCACGCGG
This sequence comes from uncultured Gemmatimonadaceae bacterium, assembly GCA_964626245.1. GTDB lineage: Bacteria > Gemmatimonadota > Gemmatimonadetes > Gemmatimonadales > Gemmatimonadaceae > SCN-70-22. The sequence goes on along the minus strand of CAZVDJ010000600.1, from coordinate 430 downwards.
GCCTCGCCCAGGGCACCGGCCTCGCGCGCCAGCGCGCGCGCCAGCTCGCTCTCGCGCTGCGCCAGCGCCCCCAGGTCGAGCCCCGCGGTATCCACCAGGTCCAGCTCACTCCGCGATTCGCGCAGCACGTCGAGCGCGCGCTCCACGCTCCCCCCGTACTTGCGCGTGAGGCGGAAGACGAGGTCGCGGCGCCGCTCCAGCTCGACCAACCGCGCCGGGTCGGCATCGAGCCGGCCGTCGTAGTCGCGCACCTCGCGCGCCAGTTCCTCGAGCTGCACGAAGGCCCCGTCCAGCATCTCGTGAAGGGGCTGCAGCGTGGGATCGAGCCGTGAGGCGGCGGCCAGCGCGCGCGGCGCCGCCCCAATCAGACGCAGCGCAGAATCCTACAAGCCGACCATGGCGAAGCCCAGGAGCGAGGCGTGCGCGCGCC
>CAZVDJ010000599.1:0-3507 GCA_964626245.1 uncultured Gemmatimonadaceae bacterium | reverse complement strand
TAGTGCAGCGCCTCGGAGGTCACGAGCCACGGGAACCAGAGCCCCAGCACGCCCCCCGCATCGGCCAGCGACCAGTGGAGCACGTACACCTGGAAGGCCTGCGCCAGGTGCTCGGCCCAGTGCGCCAGCACCACCCCCATGAAGAGCTGCACCCCGACCTCGTGCCACGGACCGTTCAAGCGCTCGGAGAGCGATTGCGGCGGGCGGGCGAGGTCACTCGGCGCGTGAGCCGGGGGGGAGGGGGGCATGACGGGCGGTGGAGTCGGCGAGCGGGTGACGCCCACGGGCGGGCGACCCCATGCTGCCAATAACGCCCGCCTCGCTCTTACGGCGCAAGAGGTGCGGTCGTAGTTTTGCCGCGCGTGAGTCTGTTTAACAGACACACGGCATCGCACCACGTCGCACTCCCCCTCGCACGGTCTCACCGACATGCCTCGCACTTCCCCGTTCCGTCGTCTCGCCCGGATTGTCGCCCTCCTCCTGATGGCCGCCCCCCTGCCGCTCGCCGCGCAGGAGGGACGCATCGAGGGGGCGGTGCGCGTGGCCTCGGGCGCGCCGCTGGCCAGCGCCCGCATCACCGCGACCAACGCCGCCGCTGGCATCACGCGAAGCACCAGCAGCGCTGCCGACGGGCGCTTCCGCCTGGAGCGCCTTCCCGACGGACTCTACACGGTGACAGCCACCCTGGTGGGCTACCGTCCGGCCTCGACGGCCAACGTGCGAGTGCCGGGCGCGGCGCCGCTGGAGTTCACGCTCGAGGTCCTGCCGCTCACCGCCATCACCGTCACGGCCACGCTGCGCGAGCAGGAGCTTGCCGACGTCCCGTTCTCGGTCGCGGCCCCTACCGCGCGTGTGCTGCGCGAGCGCGGGGCCGACAACCTGGAGACGATCGCGGCCAACGTGGCCGGCTTCAGCGTGCAGAACCTGGGGCCCGGCCAGAGCCAGGTGGCGCTGCGCGGTGCCTCGTCCGGGCAGATCGCGCGCGACCAGCCCGGCGTGAAGGAATCGGTGGGTTCGTACCTGGACGAGTCGCCCATCTCGCTGTCGCTCTTTACCCCGGACCTCGACCTGTTCGACGTGGCGCGCGTGGAGGTGCTGCGCGGCCCGCAGGGAACGCTCTTCGGCGCCGGCTCGCTCTCGGGCACGGTGCGCTACATCAGCAACCAACCGGAGCTCGGCGTGAAGAGCGTCTTTGGCGAAACGGGCGGGCAATGGATCGGCGGCGGGGCGCCGGGGGCCAACCTGAAGCTGGGCGCCAACGTGCCGCTGGGCGATCGCGCCGCGGGACGCGTGGCCGTCTCGCACACGCAGCTGGGCGGTTGGCAGGATGCGGTGCGCAAGGACTACAGCGTGGACGACAACGTCAACGGCGGGCAGCGCACCGCCGTGCGCGCCGCGCTCCACCTGGCGCCGTCGGAGCGCTTGAGCATCACCCCGCGCGTGATGTACCAGCGCATGCGCATGGATGGGTGGAACCGCACCGACACGTTCAACATCCTGGCCAACCCGTACACGACGACGCGCACCAAGGTGTCGCTGGGCGATCGCCGGCTCTTCATCACCACCGACGAGCCATACAAGGACGACTTCCTGATGGGCGACGTGAAGCTGCGCTATGACCTGGGGGGCGCCACCTTCACGTCGAACAGCTCGGTCATGCAGCGCGACATCACGGTGACGCGCGACGGCGGGGCGCTCTACGCCAGCATCGTGGGCGGGAGCATCGGGATGCCGTCGCCCGTCTACACGCTCGATGCGCCGTTCGACGATCGCACCGATGCCAGGGTCTGGACGCAGGAGTTGCGCCTGTCGGGCGCGACCGCGCGCACCACGTGGCTGGTGGGCGCCTTCTACGCCAACGCGCGGCGCGACTACGGCCAGAGCGTGATGGTCCCGGGCTTCGAGGCGGCCACCGGGGCGCCCACGAAAGGGCAGTACGCCGCGCGCGACGAGCTCTTCTTCTCGGACCTGGCGTACGACCTGCGCCAGGCGGCGCTCTTCGGCGAGGGGACGGTGAAGCTCGGCGAGCGCCTGGACGTGACGGCGGGGCTCCGCTACTACGACTTCAAGGAGGATCGCGACCAGGTGTTCGACGGCTTCTTCGTGGGCCTCGTGCAGCAGCCAGGGTCGACCAAGGCCAACGGCCTTGCCCCGCGCCTGATCGCCAGCTTCAAGGCGACGAACGACGTCACGATCAATGCGCAGCTGTCGCGCGGCTTCCGGCTGGGGGGGATCAACGACCCGATCAACGCCCCCATCTGCACCCCGCAGGACCTGGCCACCTTCAGCGGCCGCGATTCGTGGGGTGACGAGACGGTGTGGAACTACGAGGTGGGGACCAAGGCGTCGATGGCGGGCGGGCGCGCGTCGCTGAGCCTCTCGGCGTTCTACATGGACATCCAGGACTTGCAGCTCACGGTGACCGCCGGCTCGTGCTCATCGCGCCTGGTGTACAACGTGCCGGCCAGGAGCCGCGGGGCGGAGATCGAGCTCGCCCTCGCGCCGAGCGAGCAGTTCGACCTCTCGCTCTCGGCCACGCTCAACGACTCCGAGGTGCGGTCCACGCTCACCTCGACCGATGCCTCGGGCGGGATCACCGTGGTGGGCGGGATCGAGGAGGGGAACCGCCTGCCCAGCGTGCCGCGCGTCCAGGCGGCGGCCGCCGCGACGTACCGGCGCCCGCTGCGTGCCGGCTCGCTCGCCTTTGCGAGTGGCACGGTGACGTACATCGGGAGCCGCTACACGCTGATGGAGGACCTGGCCGCGGGCTTCGGGCGGTTGGACATGAACTCGTTCGCGCCCAACACCATCGGCGGGCCGCTGACGCAGCAGTTCTTCTCCTTTAAGCCGGAACTGCCGGCCTACACGCTGGCCAACGTGCGAGCCGGCGTGCGGCGTGCCCGCACCGAGTACGCGATCTTCGTGAACAACCTCACGGATGCGCGCGCCTTGCTGGCGCTGGACCGTGAACGTGGGACGCGCGCGCGCGTGGGGTACCTCACCAACCAGCCGCGCACGGCGGGGGTGAGCATCAGCTTCAACTACTGATGCGATGGGCCGGCGCAGCGCGACGGAGGACTGGAGCGCAGCGGCTCACGGTCCTCGCCGTCAGGTGCCACGCGCGCTGCGCCGCAGCCAGCGTGGGCCAAGGCAGACGAGCATGACCGCCAGCACGACGCTGGCGAGAAGCACGGCGATGCCGCCGGCGCCGGCGGCCGACGAGACACGCGCGCCGCCAAGCTGGGCGGCGCTGAACAGCATGGTGTTGGCCACGATTCCCACCACCAGCACCAGCAGCGCGAGCGCCGTGCAGCCGCCGACCTGGGCGGCGGCCCGCCAACGCCCGGCGCCGGCGGGTGCAACGGAGGCCGAGGTGCTCGCGGGGGCCCACGGGGGCGCCGATCCTTGCGCCGCATCGGCGCTCGAGTCGCCCTCGGCCCAGGCGCGCCGGATGGCGGCGTCGGTCAACGCGTGCAGCACGATGCCAACGGCGCGCGACAGGTGTCG